>JAUTXA010000286.1 GCA_030838265.1 Actinomycetota bacterium
CGGCAGCCAGGCTCTCGTCGACCGGCTCGGCCCTGGCCTCCCGCGCTACGAAGATGGCGCCGCCTCGGTTGGGTGCCATCTCGGCCAAGGCGCGGCGGCACAGCTCAGCCAGTCGCGGCAGATCGGCCTCGGTCGCGGGGCGGGCGGCCTCCACCTAGGCGGTGGCTGCGGCCTGAAGCTGCTCGACCCGGTGCAGGATCGTCTTGCGGCCTCTTGTCGCCGCTTCGTAGGCGCGCACGGCCTCGAGCTCGGCGCCCGAAAGCCCAGCCAGGCGTTGCACGACCTGTGACGCAGACAGGGCGCCGTAGCCAGGGATTGCCAGGTCGTTGTCAGCCACGGGCGGCTGGGCCGCGGCGGACACCGCTGAGCCGTTGGCGGCCGAAGGCGACGGCGGCGAGGCGGCAGACGATGCGGTGGTCGCGGCGGTGGCCGGCGCGGTCGACGGGGCCGCAGATGTCGCGGCGGTCGAGGGCGCGGTCGACGGACGGGACGGGTTCGGGACGGGCCGCGAGCCGGTGACCCCGGCGAGGGTCTCGGTGGCCTGCTTCACCACCTTTTCGGCCTCCTTTTGGCCCTGGGCCACGGCGAACTGGCCCATCATCTTGGCCATGGCCACCTGACCGGTCACCCGCTCACGACCCTTGTCGATGAGTCGGGGCAGCTCATCGCGCGCCGTGAGGACGAGGCCGAGGGGGGCGTAGACGAGCAGCTCGATGGCCTGCTCGAGGGGGGACTTCGCGTCTTCGCTCACGGCCCGATCCTTCCCCACCTCGGCGGCGGGGGCAAAGTGCGCCTGTTCGTCCCGCTCAGTCGGCGGTGTGGACGATGATCACGTCGCACGGTGCGTGGTGCGAGACCTTGTTGGGCACGTTCCCGAGCCGGAACAGCGTGCTGGCCGACATTCCCTTCGAGCCGACCACGATGCAGTCGGCGCCGGTGTCCTCAGCCACGTGGATCAAGGTGTCGGCTGGGTCGCCCTTCTCGGCCCGCACCCGAACGTCCTTGGCCCCTTCGGCCTCGGCCAGGCGCTGGCCCTCCGTGGCGTGCTCCTCGGCGGTGGCCGACTCGGTGATGGCCCAGCGGATCTCCTCCGGGGCCTCGGCCTGGGCCTGGGCGGTGCGCCCGGGATGGGGGGTGAACCCGGTGACGACGGTCAGGCGGCACTCGAAGGCGGCGGCCAGCCGGGCGGCGTGACGGACGGCCGCCGCCGCGCTCTCGGAGCCATCGGTCCCGACCACGACGTTTCGGTACCCCATGCTGACCCCCTCAGACGCAATCTCGGCACAGCTGGCGGGCGGCATCGGCCAGCTGGGTGGGGTGCTTCACGAGGAAGCACGACTGGCACACGAACTCATCGGGCCGCTTGGGCTGCACCTTGACCGCCGGGTCGCCCCGATCGTCGGCCTCGGGCGCTTCGTCCTCGTCGTCGACCTCCTCGTCCTCGACGACCAGGCGCTCCTTGAGGATCTCGTCAAGCGAGGCCTCGACGTCGGTGTCGTCGTCCTCGTCGTCCTCCTCGTCGTCGTCGGTGACAGGTGTGGCCACGGGGATCTCGACGACGTCGGCCGTCTCTTCTTCGTCGTCGACCACCAGCTCGTCGTCGACCACGACCGCATCGTCATCGAGCAGGTCGCCGTCCTCTAGGTCTTCGAGGTCGCCTTCCTCGAGATCTTCGGGTTCTTCCTCGTCTTCCGTCTCGACGATCTCTTCTTCGACTTTGTCAGCAGCCATCACAGTCCTTGGGGAGGCGGTGCGCGGCGGAGTGTACACACCCCGCCGCTCCTACCTGGACGTGGTGGTCGACGTGGTGGTCGCAGCCGGCCCCGGAGCCGACTGCTGGCCCAGGTTCAGGCTGGTCACGTCGTCGACTCGCCAGCCCGACTGGACCTTGACCAGGTTGAGCCGCATGTACTCCACGCGGGACGTCCGGGTCCCTGACGTGCCTGAGACGGTCAGGGTGAGCTCGATGAAGGCGGCCGTGGTGTCGTGGGCGATGGGCGCGATGTAGATCGCCTTCACCGTGCTCGTCGACCGCGACTTGCTGGCCACCAGGATGGCCTTGAGGGCGCTGAACTTGTCCTCGTAGTCCTTGCGGAAGTTGCCCGTGGACAGGCTCACGACCTGGGCCTTGGCCCGCTCGAGGTCCTTGTAGTCGTACGTCAGGAAGGCGCTCGAGAAGCGCCCCGAGACCTGCTCGACGGCCCGGCGGTCGTTGTCCTTGCCGTGATAGCGGGCGTAGAAGGTGGCGGCCATCACGGCCATGACCACGGCCAGGGCGAACAGGACGCCGCAGGCCACCAAGAGGCCGCGGCTGACGGGCGGGGGCGCGATGAGGGCGGACGACGCCGCTGACTCCTCGGGCGCGGTCAGCGGCGGAGCGTCCGGCTGGCTCGCCTCATCGCCGGGCTGGCCTTCGGTCTCGTCGGCCGTCATGGCGTCTCCTGGTCGGTTGTCGCCTGCGAGGTCGGCTCGACCAGGCGGATCACGAGGGCTGCACCCGCCAGGGCCAGCCCCAGGGCGAGGAGCCCCGTGCTGCCGGTGGCCGGCAGGATGGGAGCGGCGCCGGTGCTGAAGCTGGCGGGGCGGTAGCTGACGCCCGAAGCGCTGAGGGGCGAGGCGCAGGCGGCCCCATGCTGGACGGCGGGCAGGGTCTTGGGCGGCACATAGAGGAATGGTGGGTTGTGGGTCGAGTTGGCCACGAAACCGACGCGCACCCACGGGCCCGGGAAGACGCCCGTCGTCTCGACGTCGCGACTGTCCCACACGCCGGCGAAGGCGGGCGGGCCGATCTGGAGCAGGGCCTGGAGCTCGTCGAGGCGCCGCGGGGTGGTGGTCTCATCGGTCACGAGCTCGAGATCCTTCAGGGTGCAGTCGAGGTTGCCCTTCTGGGAGGCCACCAGGTTGGCCGTCTGCCCCAGCAGCTGCGAGCCCTGGTCGAGCACGGTCGAGGTGTTGGCCTGGGCCGCCTTGAGGCTCTCGGTCACCTGCTTGAGATCGGTCAGCGACTGGCCCAGCGAGCCTCGGTGTTCGGTGAGGACGTGGGTGAGCCGCGTGTTGTTGGTCGCCAGTCGATCGAGCGCCGCGCTCCGCTGGGCCAGGGTGGCGCTCAACGTGTCACCGGACTGGGCCAGATCGCGCAGTGACTGGGCCCGGCCGGCGAGGGCCAGCGACCCCTCCTTCATCAAGGTAGCGACGGCATCAGGGGGCACCGACTCGATGAGGTTGCTGGCCGACCGGAGAAGCTCGGAGAACTCGAGCGGCACGGTGGTCAGCGACATCGGGACGCGCTCGCCCGGTTGGTAGTACGGCCCGCCGGTCCCCGGGTAGCCCTTGGGCGGCTCGAAGTCGACGTACTGCTCGCCGATGGCCGACTTGCGCAGGATGTTGGCCGTCGACCCTCGGGGGATGCGATGGCCCTCCTGGACCTCCATGGAGACGCGCACGCCCCCGGTGATGCGCTGGCTCCCGGTGATGGTTCCGTAGTTGACCCCGAGATAGGTCACCTCGGCGTTCTTGATGACGCCGAAGGTGTTGGGGAAGTCGGCCGACATCTTGTACGGGTGGTCGATCTGGCTGAAGCTCACGATGTGGTTGATGGCCCAGAAGCTCATGGCGGCGAAGAGCACGCCGAACTCGGCCAGGTTGATGGCCACGCGGAAGCGCTTCACGGGCCGACCCTCGGATCCTGGTCGGCGGGGATGGCCCACATGAACACCTGGGTGAAGTCGGCGTTGACGCCCGAGGGAGGGATCACCTTGGGCAGGGCGATCTCGAAGCGGGCCAGCCAGTCGATGAGGTTGGCCACCTCGGCGCTCTTCGACGCGGCGATGGCCACGATGGCGTCGACCTGCTTGATCTGGCGATCGATGTCGCCGACGTAGCGGTCGAGCACCTCGTTCTGGACCTTCGCCAGGCGGCTCAGCTGGGCCAGGGCGTCGACCGCCTTCTGGCGGTTGCCGGCCAGGATCTGAGTGGTGGCGGCCAGGTTCTTGAGCAGACCGTCGAGGTCGCCCGCCCCCGCCGCCAGGGTCGTGGTGGCCCGGTCGAGGCCGTCGATGATGTCGGTGATCTGCTGGGTGCGACTGGCGAAGGTGGCGCTGATGCTCGACAGGTCAGCGATGAGGGCCTTGAGGTCGCCGCCTTTGCCACCGAAGCCCTCGGCGCCGGTGCGGATCAGGGTGGCGAGGTCGTTGGCCGTGACCGCGCCGAGGACGGTGATCGTCTGCTCGGCCACGAACTCGAGCTCGGGAGCCTGGGCCGTGTTGGTGATGCGCTCGCCGCCGTGGAAGAAGGGCCCGGCTGTCGGGCGGCCCGACGGTCGGAGCTCGATGAACTTCTCGCCCAGCAGCGAGGTGGTGCGGACGAGGGCCTGCGAGCGCGACGGGATGCGGGTCCCGTGGTCGAGGGAGAGGGTGATCTTGGCCCTGAAGTCGGGCGTCAGGCGGATGGCGCCGATGTGGCCCACCCGCACATCGGCCACCTGCACCGAGCCGTTGGGTTGGAGGTCGCCCACGTCGTCGAAGATGGCGGTGACGGAGTAGCCCCCTCCGGTGCACGCGGGCAGTCCGCTGATGCAGAGGGTCACCAGAGCCAAAAGGGCGAGGAACCGGCGCGTCCTCATGACACCTGTTCCACGAGCAGGCGAGCGGCCCGCCGGATCCAGCCCAGGGCCCCGGAGTGGGAGCGGCTGGTGAGGGCGGCAGTGGTCGGGGGGCGGAAGGCGGCGGGCTCGACGCGGACCGCAGTGGGGCTGCCGAGCAGGTCGACGACGCCGTCGATTGGAGTGCCGGCCGTTGCCGGGTTGGCCCCGGTCGTCGAAGCGGGCTGGGTGGGAGCACCGGCCGAGGCGGGAGACGGGACGGGAAGGCCTCCGGGCGGGCAGGCCACGTCGGACGGGATGCAGAACGAGCCCAGACCGAGCAGGCCCAGCACCGCGCTCACCGTGGGCGACGAGCTGTTGCGAAGGTCGAGGTGGTGGTAGTGCGGATCCCAAGCCGCCAGCAGGCCTTCGTCCTTGCCGTCGAGGTCGCGGCCGGCCACCAGCTGCGGGGTCGAGGCCAGTAGGGCCCGCACCCCGTCGATGTTGGCGCGGACCGATTGCAGGGTCCGGGTCAGCACCTCGATGTCGTGGGCCAACTTGGGGCCATGCTCGCTGACCAGGCTGAGGCCGGATACCGAGACCTGGGCCAGCCCGGAGACGAGGCCTTCGATGTCCTTGCGCTCCTGGGCGAGGAGCGACGTCGTGGTGGCGAAGCTGTCGAGGATGGCCCCGAGCTGTTGCTCGCGGGTGTCGAGGGTGGCCACGAACTTGTCGAAGTGGTCGACGAGCGAGCCGATCTCTTGATCCTTGGCCGCAAAGTCGTTGCTCAGCTGGGCCAGGCCCTTGATGGCCCCGTTGAGGTTGGTGCCGTTGCCGTTGAGATCGTCGGCCAGGTTCTTCACCAGTCGCCCGGTGGCGTTGGGGTCGAGCGAGTCGAGCAGGTGCTTCAGGGCGGCGAGGGCCTCGTCGGGCTCGACCGGGATCGAGGTCTTGTCGAGGCCGAGCACCAACCCGTCCGCGGCGCGTGGCGTCCCATCGGTCCAGGCCGGGAACAGCTGCACGTAGCGCTCGCCGATCAGCGACTCGGGGACGATGGTGGCCTTGACGCCGGCCGGAAGGATCACGTCCTTGTCCATCACCATCTCGACCCGCACCCGGTTGCCTTCGGTCCGGACGCGGGTGATGCGGCCCGATGTCAGGCCGAGGACGCGGACCTGGCCCTGCGGGTAGAGGGAGACGGCCTTCGAGAAGTAGGCGGTCAGCTTGGTGCCGCCACCGTTCGACCCGGTGCAGGCCGAGGCCAGGACGGCGACGGCGGCCACCACCGCGACGGACCGCAGCCGCGACGTCAGGGTTCGGCTCACGGGCCGACCGGCGGGATGTTGGCTTCCAGGAGCCCCAGCAGGTCGGGCCCGACGGCCCGGATGTAGATGTCGGCCCACGGGCCGTGCGAGGTGGCCTGGCTCAGCGAGAGGGCTCCGGGTCCGAGCCAGGCCAAGATGCGGTCGACGTCAGCCTGACGGCGATCGAGGATGTCGACGGTGGGGTGCAGGGTGCTGAGGATGAAGTCGAGCTGAGTTTGGTGGGCGCTGAGGATGCCACCGAGCTGGTTGACCACGGTGCTCCCGCTCGACAGACCGGCGGAGATGTCCTGGCGGCGCCGGGCGACGAGGTCGAGTATCGCCTTGCTCTGGTCGATGAGCCCGACCATGGTCTGGTCTTTCTCGTCGAGGGTGGCCGAGAGCTTGTCGGCCTTCACGAACAGGTCTTGGAGCTGGGCGTCGCGCGCCGTGATGGCGGCCGCCACCCGGTTGATGCCGTCGGCCAGCTGGCCGACCTGCTGGTGCTTGTCCTGGGTGATGTCGGCCAGCGAGACGATGAGCTGGTTGAGGGCCTTGGTATTGGTCTGCTCGATCGACTGGGTGCCGACCTTGGTCAGCTCGAAGACGTCGAACGGCGTCTGCGTGCGCGAGAGGGGGATGACGCGCTTGGTTGCCGGCATGTCCCGGAGGTACGGGGCACGGACGGCGCCCGACAGCCGAAGCATCTTGGTGCCGAGCAGCGTCTGCAGGGCGACCTCAGCGTGGGTGTCGGCACCGAGGCGGACCGAGTCGTTGACCACGAACTTCACGATCACGTGGCCGTGGCGGCGGTCGGCGGCGACGCTGGTGACCCGCCCCGCCTTGACGCCGGCCACCCGGACGTCGTCGCCCGCCCTGATGCCGCCGGCATCGGAGAACACGCCCTGCACCGGGTAGGCGCTCTCGAACAGGTGCTGCACCCCGACGAGAAAGGCGGCCCCGACCGAGGCGCCGATGAAGAGCACGGTGGCGATGCCAATGAGGTAGGGGTTGTGGTCGCGGAACGACTTCATCTCACGGCCCCCCCTGGACGAGCTCGAGCAGGGCTTGGGTGTTGCTCGACGTGGGCACGTCTCCCCCACCCAGTGAGCCCGGCTTCACCCCGTTGGGTCCGGGGGCGGTGCACGACGTGCCCGCGGCAGGCAAGGGGTCCGGGTAGAAGAACTGGCCGCAGGGGATCGTCTGGTTCAGGAACTCGCCGTACTTGCTGGCGCCGAACAGGCGGGTGCCGGCGTCGTCGAGGTTGGCCACCACCGTGTCCAGGGTGGGCAGCTTCTGATTGACCACTTCGATGAGGACCTGCAGGCTGTTGACGATGTTGTCGATGTGCCCTCGGTTGTCCTGCAGGAGCTTGCCGAGGTGGCTGGAGAAGTCGCCCAGCTGCGTGACGGCCTCGTCGAGGACGTCGGTGTTGGCACTGAAGGTGCTGGCCACCGCAAGCAGGTTGTCGAGGAGCTGGCGAATCTCGTGGTCGCGGTCGGTGATGGTCGACGCCACGGTGTCGAGGTTGCCGACCAGGCGACCGATGGCTTCGTCGCGCGTGGCGAGCGTCGAGGCCAGCGTGGCCAGGTCGTCGAGGGCCTGGCGGAGCTGGGGCTCGCTCCCTTGCAGGGCCGACGAGACCGAGTCGAGGAAGGCGTTGACCTGGTCAGGGTCGATGGACTTCACGATCGGTCCCAACCGGTTGAAGAGCTGGCCCAGGTCGACGACCGAGCGGGTGTGGGTGACACGCCCGCCCGCCGGGAGGACGGTCGACGCCGTCCCCGGATACAGGTAGACGTAGCGCTGGCCCAGAAGGTTGCGCCACCGGATGGCGGCCGCCGAGTCGGTCGGCACCTTGACGCCCTTGCGCACGGTGAACCTGACCCTCGCCGCGCCGTCATCGATGGACACGCTCTTCACCTTGCCGACGACCACGCCGGCGATCTTGACGTTGTCGTCGGGCAGCAGGCCGGTGACGTCGTCGAACTTGGCAGTGAGCGAGTACGCGCTCTGGAAGGGGTGGATGTTGCCGATGGTGAACACCAGGTAGCCGGTGAACACCGAGCACACGGCGATGAAGGCGAGGAACTTGACGACGGTGCCCTTCATCCGATGAGCCCCCGGAGCATGTCGACGATGACCCCGGCACCCGATTGCGGCTTGGGGACGGGTGGCAAGGGCGGAAGGGTGATGTTGGTGTCAGGCCCAAGGCCACCTCCGCCGGCGGTCGCCGGCCCGGCCTGGGGCCCGGCCTGGGGCGAGGCTGGGCCGACCGGGGCCGGGCAGCCTTGGAAGCGGCCCTGGGGGCAGTCCTCGCCGATGATGAACTTCACCGCGGCCAGGGTCGTGCCGTCGCCCAAGGGGATGCGGCCCACCTCACCCAGGGTCTGGATGAACTCACGGAGCCCGGTGAGCAGTGGGCTGATCTGACTGCGCTGGTCGAACAGGAGCTGGATGGTCTTGCCCCCCTCGGTCACGCTCTTGGTGAGGAAGGGTCGGTTGGCCTCGAGCAGGTCAGCGAGGTCGTGGGAGAGGCGAGCACCCTGGTCGAGGACAGTCGTGAGCTCGTCGCCCCGAGCGTTCAACGGCGGCAGCGCGGAGTTGGCGTTCTGCGCCGTCTGCACCAGGTCGCCGGCTCGGTTGGCCAGCTCGTCGGAGAGCTTGGCCAGGTCGTCGAGCACCTCCTGGGTGTCGGCCGCGTGATTGGCCTGGATGTCGGCCAGGATCCGGAAGTTGCTGATCTGGCGGCCGATGGCCGGCCCCTCCCCCGCCCCGCCCTGGGCCAGGGTGTCGATGATCGTCATCAGCTGCTCGGGCTGGACGGCCTTGAGCACCGGGTAGAGGTCGGTGAGCACCTTCTCGAGCTCGATCCCGCCCACGGTGTGGGTGATGTGGCCGCCCTCGTGGAGGAAGGGCCCGCTGTCCTCGGCCCTCCCGGGGTCGATGTCGACGAACTTCTCACCGAACAGGGTCTTGGGACGGATGGTGGCCATGGCATCGACCGGCACCCGCTCGCCACCCTTGATCCACATGCGCACCAGGGCCCGTCCCTTCACCAGCTTCACGCCGGTGACGTGACCGATGTCGACGCCGTGGACCTTCACGTCGGAGCTCTGGATGAGGCCCTGGCCGGCCGAGGTGAACGACGCCACCAAGTGGTAGTGCGGGTCGAAGTCGCCGTTCGACCACTTGATGCCCAGCACGATGGCGCCGAACGCGAAGAGGAACGTGGTCAGGCCGGTGAGTATGCGAAAGAGACGTTCGGACACGCTGTCGCCGTTACCCCGCGATCTTCACGGTGTTGCCGCCGCCCCAGAAGATGAGCGACATGATCAGGTTCAAGATGACGACCATCACGATCGACAGCCGGATGGCCCGCCCCACAGCCACACCGACGCCCGCGGGCCCGCCCGTGGCGTAGTAGCCGTAGTAGCAGTGGATGAGGCTCACCACGACCGCGAACACGGCGGCCTTGGCCAGGCTGTAGAAGACGTCGATGGCGGGGAGGTAGAGACGGAAGTAGTGCTCGTAGACGCCGGGTGAGAGCCCGAAGAACTTGGTCGTCACCAGCTCGGTGGCGAGGAAGCTGGCGTAGAGCGAGAACAGGTACAGGGGGATGATGCAGATGAGGGCCGCGATCACCCGGGTGCACACCAGGTAGACGAACGAGGGGACGGACATGACCTCGAGGGCGTCGATCTCATCGGAGATCCGCATGGCCCCGAGCTCGGCCGTGAACCCGGCCCCCACCTGAGCGGCGAAGGCCACTCCAGCGATGAGAGGCGTGACCTCTCTGGTGTTGGCGAACGAGCCGACCAGACCCGTGAAGGCCTGGGCCCCGATCTGCTCGAGGCCCTTGTAGCCCTGCAGGCCGACCTCGGTGCCGGTGAAGAACGACATCGAGAAGATGACGAACACCATCCCGCCCCCCACGATGAGCGCCCCGGCTCCGATGGTGATGTCGCTCATGAGGGCCCAGACCAGCCGGAGGTAGCCGCGAGTGACGATGCGCGGCATGTTGCCGATCACCTTCACGTAGAAGAGCAGTTGGCCGCCGGCCTCCTCGAGCATGTTGCCGACGGCATCGCCCGCGCGCTGGATGGTGGTCACGGTCTCAGAACTTCTGGGGGATGAGGGCGAAGTAGAGCGTGGACAGGACGAAGTTGGCGAAGAAGATGAGGATGAAGGTGACGACCACGGCCTGGTTCACGGCGTCACCCACGCCCTTGGGCCCGCCCTTGGCGTAGAGACCCTTGTAGCAGGCGACCATCGCCGCGATCATCCCGAAGATGAAGGCCTTCACCAGGGCCGACCACAAGTCGGGCAGCTGGACGAGGGCGGTGAAGCCCGAGAAGTAGGCGCCCGACGTCGTCTTCTGCACCAAGACGTTGAAGACGAAGCCACCGCTCAGGCCGGCCACGCTGACCAACGAGACCAGGAACACGCTGACCGTGGCCGCGGCCCACAGCCGGGGGGTCACCAGGCGGTGCACCGGGTTCACGGCCATCACCTCCATGGCCGCGATCTCATCCCTGATCTTCCGTGACCCGAGGTCGGCGGTCGGCCGACCCGCCGGCGCCGGCGATGAGCAGGGCGGTCGCGACCGGCGCCGCCTCGCGGACGATCGCTAGCACCATGGCCGCGCCGGTGGCTGACTCGGCCCCGAGCTGGCGGTTGAACGAGCCCACGTGGAGGGCGATCACCATCCCGAAGGGGATGGAGATCAGGATCACGGGGAGGCTCGTGACCTTGGCGATGAACCAGCACTGACTGATGTACTCCCGCCACCAGTCCCGCACGGCATAGGTCTTGCGCAGCCCCTCGAGGGCCACCGCGAACATGTTGCCGGTCTCTCGGAGGAGGGTCTGCGGCTTGTCGAGAAAGGTCGACGACATGGCTCAGACCGTCATGATCTCGTCGACGCCCTCTTCTCCGTAGCGCTCTTCCTCCTGCGCCTCGAGCTCCTTTTCGATGTCGCTCTGGCCATCCTGAGCCATCTCGTCCATGCCGATCGGCCCGCGGGCCCGGCCCGACAGGAACTGGCGGATGATGGCGTTCTTGGTCGTCTTCATCTCTTCCTTGCTGGCGAACTGGACCAGCCCGGAGCGGAAGAGGACTCCCATGAACTCGGCTGTCCGCATCACCGACGGGATGTTGTGGGTGATGATGAAGAAGGTGGCGCCCGTCTCGGCCTGGACGTTGACTACCAGCTCGTCGAGGTAGGCGACCCGGACGGGGTCGAGCCCGGAGTCGGGCTCGTCGAAGAGGACGATCTCGGGGTCGAGGACCAGGGCCCGGGCCAGCCCCGCCCGCTTCTTCATGCCGCCCGAGACTTCGCCGGGGGTCTTCTTGAGGTGGTCGAGCAGGCCGACCAGCCCGGCCTTCTCGACGACGATCTCGCGGATCTCTTTGTCGCCCTTGCGGGTGTGCTCCTTCAAGGGGAAGGCGATGTTGTCGAACAGGTTCATCGACCCGAAGAGGGCACCGTCCTGGAACAGCACGCCGAACTTGCGGCGCACGCGATACAGGTCCTTCTCGCCCATCCCGACGATCTGCTCGCCGTCGACCCAGATCTCGCCTTCGTCGGGCCGGAGCAGCCCGATGATGTTCTTCAGGAGGACGGACTTGCCGGTGCCGGAGGGCCCGAGGATGGCGGTGATGCGGCCTTTGGGGACGTCAAAGGTGATGTCCTTCAGGACGGTGTGCGAGCCAAATGATTTCGTTACCCCCCGGAGCGAGATGATGGCTTCTTCGGGCACTCATTCCCCTCGCTCGACTACCGCTGCGGCGCGGAGCCTAGCGGGCGCGGGTGTCGGCGGTCACAGCGCGCCATCGCCCCGCCGCGCAGCGGGGTGAGGAAGCGGGCCTGCAGCGGGGTGAGGTCGGCGAGGGTATTGCCAGGAGACCGTTGGGGTTCAGCGGGGCTGCGGCGGGGTGAGGAAGCCAGGAGACCGTTGGGGCCATCCGGTAGCCCGCCCGACCCGGGAGCCGGTGGGTTATTGGGACGTTCTCTACTGAGTCTCCTGGACTCCCCCGCTGCCCTTCGACCACCCCCTCCGAAGATCTCTCCTCGGAGGCCCACGACCGGCGTTCGGGGCGTCTGGGACTCCGTAGTTATCCCGCGCCCACCGACCAGCGTCAAGCGGGACCCCGACGCGCTGACCTGCGCCTTCGCGCGTCGCCGCAGGTCAGGGTGATGAAGAAATAATTGACGGGAGATGAAGCGTCAGTGAAGTGCGGTCCGGCGGGCCTCGGCCTTGCGCTCAGACTCGAGGCGCTCGAGGTCGTAGGTGCCGTGATCGACATGGCTCATCAGCCCGGCGATCACCCGATGGCCGGCCTGCTCGGCGATGAGGCGGTGCATCTCCTGGCACACCCGGCGGTATTCGGGGTGACCCTGAGGACCAGTGCGCAGCTCGAGCATGTGCATCGCCTCGCGGGCGTTGAGCTGCATGACGTAGCGGATGCGGTAGGCCAGCGAGACGGCGTAGGAGGCCTGGGCCGGGAAGGGTCCGGTCATCTCGGTGTAGAGGGCGGCCGACCGGGCGAGGGCCTCCTCGAAGCGATCGGCGACGCCGGCCTCGACGATGGCCTCCGGTAGCGAATACCCGTGGGATGGCGTGAGGTCCTGCCACTCGATGGTGAGCATCCGGTGGCGCTGCAGGTCACGGAACGCCCCATAGTCCGACAGGACGTCGAAACGGTAGGCGGCTCGCTCCATGGCCCGGCCCGGCTTGTGGCGCCGGTTGCGGCGGTCGCCGGCGTAAGCCTCGAGGACCCGGCGCTTGTCGTCGTCTCCCATGGCCGCCACCTGGGTGGCGACCTGATCTTCGGGCAGGTTCGTGAAGGGGTAGAGGGCAGCGGCGACCAGCTTGTCCTCGGCCTGGGGGTCGAAGTCGAGCAGGGTGACAGACGGACGGTCGGCCGGGACTGCGCCATCGAGCAGCTCGGCGGCCAGATCCTCCATGGCCGCCCGGTTGTTCTCGAGGTAGGCCGACCACGCCCCGCCCCGGTCGGGCAGGTCGACCCGCTTCAAGAAGCTGGGGATGACCTTGCGGAGCTCGGTGAGCATCAGGGCGGCGTAGGCCCGGGCCTCGGGCAGCGGGTGGGCCCGCATTCGGAGCAGGAGAGCCTCGTAGCCTTGCCCCGTCCCGTAGATGCCCACGTTCGAGAGCGAGGCCGCGGGGAGCAGCCCCCGGAGGGCGTCGAAGGCCTTGGCCCGGATGGACTGCCGGTAGACGAAGTCGGAGTCGGAGGCCTCCTTCGGGTAGCGCTTGGTGAACCACTGCTGCATGACGGGCAGCAGCTCGGCGTAGGTGTCGAAGAGGCGGTCCATGTCGCCCACGTAGCGGGCGCCCAGGGGCGAGTCGAGCACGGCAGGGTCGCGGTAGTAGCGGTATCGGCCGTTGCTCAGGCGGGCGTCGTAGGCGATGTAGCGGGTGGACTGCTCGAGGTAGGCCATGAGCCGGCCCCACTCGAGGATCTTGGTGAGCAGGTTCGAGGCCTGCTCACAGGCCAGGTGGACCCCTCCCAGCTGGGCCACCGAGTCGTCGCCGTACTCGAGGAACACCTTGTCGTAGAGATCCTCGGCCCGCTGCAGACCGACGGTGGCGTCGATGGACGAGTCGCCCGAGATGTCGAGCTCGCCCACGAACTCGTCGAGGAAGAGTCGCCGCAGGCTCTTCGGGGTGCGCGAATAGCGGGCGAACAGGGCGCCCTTGACCACCTCGGGCAGGTTGACGAGGGCGAACACCGGCTGGTCGAGATTGGTGAAGTACCGGCGGAGCACCTCGGACTCGTCGGGGGTGAAGTGCTCGGTGGCGTAGAGATGCCGCATCCGAAGCCGAGGTTACGGCCCCTCGGGACGGTCGGCGCGGACCGGCTCGGGGCGTGCCTGGAAGGCCGGTCAGCCCTGCAGATCGGACCGCAGGCGGTCGAGCTGTTCGCCGAGTGGGGGCAGCCCGACGGCCGCCCGACGGGCGTCGAGGCCCTCGGGGTCGTCGACCTCGAGGAGGCGCAGGCCTTCGTCAGTGGTGGCGAACTGGGTGCCGTAGCGCTGGGCCTTGCCCTCGGCCACGAGCACCCGGTCGGTGAGCCAGGCCAGGCGATCGGGGCTGGGCTCGCCGGCGGCCACTGCCTCGGTCATGAGATCGAGGCAGCGCCGCTGGAGCTCGAGGTCGCACCCGGCATGGCTGGCGATGTACCAGGCGGCCTCGACCCCCTCCATCCCCACGTGGACGACCGACGGCCACCCCCCATCGTCGACGATGGCCGCCAGGCGCTCCGCGTTGCGAGTCTCGATGGCCAGGCCGGCCTCGACCAGGGCGGGGTCGACGTTGGCCGTGCCGTCAGCCCGCATGGCCTCGGCGATCACCTGGCGGGCGGCGACGTCGTGGTCGCGCATGTCGAGAAGCTCGGAGCGCAGATCGTCGTCCACTCAGCTCACCACCACGTCAGACCACCACGGTCAGGGCATCGGGTTCGAGGCGCACGGACACGTTTTTAGCCCGTCCCACGACGAACCCATCGACATGCACCGGACGGGCCGCATCGAGCGAGGCCTGCACGGCGGCGCTCCGCTCCTCGCGGAGCCGGGGGTGGGGCAGGTGAGCGCCCATCCGGGCCCGCCGCCGCACTTCGAGGAGATCGGCCTTGTTGAGCGTTATCCGATAGGTGTCGAGCCGGCCGTCGTTGGGATGGGCGCGGGGCCCGAGATTCAGCCGCCCCAGCCACTGGGCGTTCATGGCCACGAAGCCGTCGCTCCACCAGGCGTCGCGGACGACCAGGTGGGCCACGAACAGGTGGTGGACTCCATCGGCCAGGACGCTGCCCAGGTCGACCGGGAAGGTCATGGCCTCGGCGGAGCGGAGGCGGCCCTCGTCGCCGGTCCCTCCCAGCGTTCGGCACAGGTCGCCACCGAGCAACCCGATGACGGGCAGGGGCAGCCCGGCCCGGCGGGCCTCGGTCACCACCAGGGCGGCTTCGCGGTCGGTGCTCACGACCACGCCGGTGTCGGGGAGGCCGCCCGGTTTCCCCCACGGCTGGCCCTTCTCGATGGTCATGCCCGCTCGGTCGCCTCCCCCACCACCGTCTCTCCCACCACCGTCTCCCCGACCACCGTCCCCACCACGGGATCGCCAACGACCGACGACGACGCCACCACGTCGCGGAACAGGGCGTCGGCGGCCTGGCGGGCCTGGCGGCGAGTGACAGGGTCGGGGGCCACGTCGCCCATCTGGCGCAGCAGGTCGATCAGCTGCTTGATGTTGCGGACGAAGTCGCCGCCCGTCATCTGGTCACCCAGCAGCCCGGCGAGCTCGCGGCCCGCGGCCCAGCCGTAGGCCAGGGCGAAGAAGCCGGCGTCGGGTGGGCGGGTCGCGGGCAGGCCGGCTTCCTCCTCGGCCAGGTTGAGCTCGTGGGCCACGTGCTCGATGTGGGCCCAGCGCTCCCGAGCGGTGCGATCGGGCAGCTGAGGCTCGGGCCCGCCCTCCGGCCCCCGAGCCTCGTAGGTGAACGCCGAGGCGAGGCCGGCGACGGTGGGGACATCGAGGTCGTCGAGGAGGCCGCTGCGCAGACACTCGGCCACCAAGAGATCGGCCTCGTGGTACACCCGGGCCAGGATCCCGCCTGCCTCGGTCAGGCTCCAGCCGTCGACGTAGCCCCAGTGATCGAGCAGGCGCAGCACTCGGTCGAACTGGCGAGCTAGCGACTCGGCTCGCCCCCTGATCAGCCGCTCGAGGCGCTTGGCCTCGCGCTCGAGCTTGGTGGCCCGGTCGAGGGCTCGCAGGTGGCGGTCGAGATCGGGGCAGGCCGCGGCGGGGTGGCCGGGCCCGGCGCCGCCGGCCGCGGCCGCTTGGGGGGGCGACTCCTTGACCCTGGCGTGGCGCAGGAGCTCGACTGCCTTGCGCTGGAACCCTCGGTTGTTGGGGGCGAAGGGGATGGGCAGGTCGACTTGGCCGACGGTATGGGGCGCGACGATGAAATCGCGGGGGCCAAGCAGGAGCACGTGATGCTCGAGGGTCAGGACCTTCAGCCGCAGATCCCACTCCTTGCGGTGTTGGGTCGACAGGACGAGGCCTCGTCCCGCGTTCTTGCCCCCCGGGATGACGATGATGTCGCCGGGCCTGATCTTGGCCATGGCCCCGGCCACGTCGGTGTTGGTCTCGCCCTTGGCCGGCCGCAGGCGGCGCAGCTCGCTGACGTCGCCCAACTCGCATTCGGCCTCGGCCCGGGCTCGGGCCAGCTCGGTCGTGGCCCGCTCGAGGGCCCGCTCCTCGCGGACCACCTGACTGTCGGTCTGGTACTGGGCGAAGGAGAGGTTGAGGAGGTGGTGGGCGGTCTCCGGCGAGTAGCGCCGGATGAGGTTGGCCGCCATGTTGTAGGTGGGGCGGAACGACGAGGTGAGGCGGTAGCTCCGGGTCGAGGCCAGCCCGGCCACGCGGTCGAACGAGGCGTAGGGGTTCCACAGGACGACGGCGTGGCCGACCTCGTCGATGCCGCGCCGTCCGGCCCGTCCCGTGAGCTGGGTGTACTCGCCGGGGGTGAGGAACTCATGGCGCTCGCCGGTGAACTTGGTCAGCTTCTCGATGACGACCGATCGGGCCGGCATGTTGATGCCGAGGCTCAACGTCTCGGTGGCGAACACCACCTTGACCAAGGCGGCCGCGAAGCAGGCCTCGACCGCCTCCTTGAAGGCCGGCACCATCCCGGCGTGGTGGGCCGCCACGCCGTTCTCGAGCCCGGCCAGCCACGGCCCGTAGCGCAGCACCCCTAGATCGGCATCCGACAGGTTGTCGACCTTGGCCTCAGCGATGGCCCGGATGCGCTGTCGCTCCTCGACGGTGGTCAGTCGCACGCCGAAGTCGAGGTACTGGCGCACGGCGTCGTCACACGCCGCCCGGCTGAAGATGAAGTAGATGGCCGGCAGCATGCCCTCCGACGCCAGCAGGTCGACCACCTCGGCCCGCCGCGGGGTGAAGAGCCGGCCCCGCCGGTGGGGCGACCCGTAGCGCCCGCCCTGACCGGCGCCGCCCCGCGCATCGATGGCGGCCGCCTCCGGGTTGGGGTGCCCATCGACGAACGTGGGCAGAAGGAGCAGCTCCTGGTTGCTGCGATCCCCCACCAGGTAGAGGTGCTGCAGCTCGATGGGACGCTTCTCCTCGATGACGGCGTCGGTGGCGCCGCGGACTGTCCCGACCCAGTCGGCGAACTCCTCGGCGTTGGAGACGGTCGCGGAGAGGCAGACCAGGTCGACTTCGGGCGGGAGATGGACGATGACCTCCTCCCACACCGCACCCCGGTAGGGGTTCTGGAGGTAGTGGACCTCGTCGAGGATCACGTAGCGAAGGCCGTCGAGCGACGACGAGGCGGCGTAGATCATGTTGCGGAGCACTTCGGTCGTCATCACCACGATCGGAGCCTCGCCGTTGATGGCGTTGTCGCCCGTCAGCAGTCCCACCCGGTCCGTGCCGTAGCGGGCCGCCAGGTCGCCGAACTTCTGGTTCGAGAGGGCCTTGAGCGGCGTGGTGTAGAAGGCCTTGGTGCCGCTCTCGAGCGCCAACGCCACCGCGTACTCGGCCACGATGGTCTTGCCCGAGCCCGTCGGGGCCGCCACCAGCACCGAGTGCCCGGCGTCGAGGGCTTCGAGGGCTTGGACCTGGAAGGGGTCAAGGGCGAAGCCCAGCTCGGCGACGAACGCCTCCCTGGTCATGGCCCCCGTTCTATCCGGGGCCGGGCGGTCACTTCTTCAGGATGCGGCCGATGAGGATCGACACCTCGTAGAACACGTACATCGGGATGGCCATGGCGAACAGCGAGATCGGGTCCTGGCTGGGCGTGATGACGGCGGCGGCGACGACGATGATGACGATGGCCGGTCGACGCCACTTCCGGAGCCGGGCGCTGGATACCACGCCGGCCAGCTCGAGGAACACAAGCAGGATCGGGAACTCGAACGACAGGCCGAAGGCGACCAGCACCAGGACGACCAGGCCCAGATAGGGCGCGGGCCGGTAGAAGACCTCGGTGTTCTGGCCGCCGATGGAGCCGAGGAACTGGAGCGCCTTGGGGAAGGTCAGCAGGCCGACGACGGCGCCCATGAGGAAGAGCACGATCGACGAGGCGATGAAGGGGACGGCGTACTTCTTCTCCTTGGGGTTCAGACCCGGAGTGATGAAGCGCCAGACCTGCCACAGCACCACGGGCGAGGCCAACACGAGCCCGCTGTACGCGCTGACCTTGAGCCGGGCGGCAAAGCCTTCAAGGGGGTCGGTCACGATCAAGGTGCAGGGCTGACCCGGACGGAGATGGCGAATCACACAGTATGGGTGGATCAGGAAGCCGAGGATGTGGTTGTAGAAGGCGAAGGCGATCACCGTCCCGACGGCGAGGGCGATGGTGGCGATGATGATCCGGCGGCGGAGCTCGGTGAGGTGCTCGACGAGGGTCATGCGCCCCGCGCCGGCGTCGTGCACCGTTGGTTCGTCGGTGGTGAGGGCCATGCGGCTCAGCTGAGGTTGGGGTCGCCGGACGGGCGCGGCAGCTCGGCGTCGGCCGGATGCGTCGGAAGAGCCCCGTTGGCCGGGCGGGCGGCGGGCGGCAGGACCGAGGGCTCGATGACGGCTGGAGTGCCGGTGGGCTCGGCGGTGGTGGCCGGCTCGGCGAACGCCTCGCGGACCTCGGACTCGAAGCCTGAGGTGAGGCGACGGATCTCAGCCATGGCCTTGCCGATCGACCGGGCCGCCTCAGGGAGCTTGCTCGGGCCGAGGACCACGAGCGCCACCACGAGGATGACGAGGATCTCCATCGGGCCCAGGCTCACTTGCCGGAGTCTACCGGCGGGGTTGTCGCCCTACGGCGTCGGTCGGCGGCGCGGCACGGCGTTCACTCGTACCACGGCCGGTGTGCGGCGGTACAGCACGAAGGGGGCCAGACCGGCGGCCGTGATGACGAGGGCCTGGAGCAACGACGCCATGGTCATCGCTCGTCGTCCGTCGCCAATGCCGAGGTGAGCTCGGTCATCCAGTCGTCGCCTTGCAAGGCGAAGTGGAACTCGAGCAGGTCGTCGTATCCGATGGGCTTGCCGTTTCGAGGCTCGTGGAGCTCGGCCGGGAGCTGCCACACACTCATCTGGACGCCGGAGCTGACCAGGAGGTCGATGACTCGCCCCTCAGCGGGCTTCGAGACTGCCAGCCTGCAGGCCGGACACTGGAAGGCGTAGGCGCCTTCGTTGTTGGTGGAGCAGATGAGGACGGTCACGTCGCCGCTCGTCAGCTCCACGTCCCCGCAAGTTGGGCAACTGGCCCGGATGGTCGCCACGACGTCCTCCCTCTCAACCCTGTGGGGCTGCATCGACGGGTGGGCCGCTCGGCTTGAGTTGAAGTTTCCGGAGAAGGTGCTCATGTGGATCAGCATGTGCTGATCGTCCCTTCTGCCGCTATAGCCCGACTTGCTCATCTTGCGGTGGGCAAATGTGACTAGTCATCCGTTCCCGAGCACTGCACCTCTCCCGAGATCGGCGCTACACCTGGGCCCGTGGGGCGTCGATAGACGGGCATGGGCGGGGAACCAGACCTCGAATCTCTGCAACGCCTCATGCGAGGGCTCTCGAGCGGCGTGGATCCGGCCCGTCTGCTGCATGACACCCTCAGGAGCGCGGTCGAGGCCACCAAGGCCCGCCAAGGCCTCCTCGTCGGCGTCGTCGACGGACGGGTCTCACCACTCGCATCGACCGGGGCCACGCCGGCCGTGGTGCTCGACGCCGCCGAGGCGGCGGTGTCATCGGGCCGGCTCGTGCGCCGCTCGGAGCGGGACGGGTCGGTGCACGCCATGGCCGATGCCATCCGCATCGGGGGCCGCATCGTCGGTGCCCTCTCGGTGGGCGGTCTCATCGATGACCTCGACCCCCGGCCACTCCCCCTGTTCACCGACGTGGGTGCCCTCGTGCTCTCCCGCCGGCCGCAGGCTGGGCCGTCATCGGTGCCCGAGTTCCTCGATGCCCTGGCCAGCGTGGCCGCCGACCTCGACCAGGCCAGCGTGCTGGTCCGGGTCTTCGATGCCGCCGAGCAGCTCTTCGGCGCCCAATCGGGGTTCTGCGCCCTCTTCGTCGACGGGGGGGCTCGCATCGGCCACTATCGCGGTCTTGACCGCGAGGCCCTCCGGGACGCCACTCGGCACCCCGAGTTCCGGGCCCTGCTCACGGCGCCGACGATCCGCATCGACCCCCCGACCCACCCCGTGATCGGCCGCCTCGTCCATGGCGCGGAGACGGCGGTCGGCCTGCCCCTGCACGCCGACAACCAGCGTATCGGCCACCTCGTTCTCCTCCTGGGCGAGCCGCCCGACGCCGCGACCCGGGCGGCCCTGACCGGCTTCGCCAACCACGTGGCCCTCAGCCTCCGCTCCGCCGAGCTCTACCGCCGGGTGGGCGACAAGGAGGAGCAGCTGGCCTCGGTCGTCCATTCGATGCCCAACCCCGTCGTGGTCGTCGACGACGCAGGCTGCTTCGTCATGGTGAACGGCGCGGCGTCCGAGCTGTTCCGGCTGGCGGGCGCGTTCGAGGTGGGCCAGCCGGCGGCCGGCAAGCTCGGCAACACGCTCCTCGAGGAGATGCTGGGCGAGACGGCGCGCGACGAGCAGGTCGAGCTCCCCCTCGGTGAGCCCGGCTCGGCCCGCCTCTATCGGGCCTCCTCCCGCCGGGTTCACTCCTCGGGCGGGCGCTCGCTCGGGCGGGTGATGGTCCTGCATGACATCAGCTCCGAGCAGGAGGCCGATCGCCTCAAGTCCGACTTCGTCGCCGTGGTGGGCCACGAGCTGCGGACGCCCCTGACGGTCATGAAGGGCTACATCCGCACCCTGATCCGCCGGGGGGCCACCATTGACGACAGCTCCCGTGAGATGGCCTTGAAGTCGATCGAGTCCAACTCGAATCGCCTCGAGCGCCTGATCGAGGACCTGCTCCTGGTGTCTACCATCGAGGCCGGTCGACCCAAGGTGCAGTTCGAGGACGAGGACATCCTCGAGATCCTGAGGACCCACGACGACGAGCGAGTGCAGGTCCGCCGCCGCCGGCCGCTGCTCGTCACCCTCGACCGCCCGAAGGTCGAGCAGGTGCTGCACCACCTCGTCGACAACGCCCTGAAGTACTCCGAAGGCCCGGTCGTCCTCGACGCCGTCGACACTGGCGATGCCGTCGAGGTGTCGGTGACGGACTCGGGGCCGGGGATCTTCTCGGGCGACGTCCCTCGCCTCTTCGACCGCTTCCTCCAACTCGATGGATCCTCGACCCGGGCCCACGGGGGCACCGGCATCGGGCTCTACATCTGCAAGCGCCTCGTCGAGGCGTACGGCGGCGAGATCTGGTGCGAGAGCAGGCTGGGCGTCGGCAGCCGCTTTGCCTTCAGCATCCCCCGCGATGTCGAGGACGAGCTCGTCATGCCGATCGACGAGATCTCGTCCGCCTCCCTCTGACCGTCGGTTCGCGGCGGGCGGGGCAGTATGGCCCCCATGGAGTCGCTCCTCCGGCCGCCGATCGGCTTTGCCCATCGCGGGGCCCGGGCCCACGCCCCCGAGAACACCATCGAGGCCTTCCTCCTGGCCCAGCGGCTCGGGGCGACGGCGCTCGAGAGCGACGTCTGGCTCACGGCCGATGGCGAGGCCGTTCTCGACCACGACGGCATGGTTCGGATCGGCCTCCGGCGGCGGCCCATCTCTGGGCTGCGGCGCGACCAGCTGCCGGCGCACATCCCGACCCTCGGCGAGCTCTACGCCCGGTGCGGCCACGACTTCGACCTGTCCCTCGACGTCAAGGACCGGCCCGCGGCAGCGCGTGCCGTCGAGGTCGCCGCCGCGGCCGGGGGCAGTGCCGTCCGTCGTCTGTGGCTGTGTCACCACAGCCGGGGCGCGGTGACGACGTGGCGCCAAGAGCTGCACGACGACGTTCGCCTGGTGAACTCCACCCGGCTGCGCTTCATGAAGGAGGGCCCTGAGCGCCGAGCCGCCGACCTGGCCGCGGCGGGGATCGACGCCGTCAACCTCCACTACTCCGACTGGACTGTGGGCCTGACCACCCTGTTCCACCGCTTCGAGCGCCTGACCTTCGCGTGGGACTGCCAGCAGCCACGGATCCTGCGGTCCGTCCTCGAAATGGGGGTCGATGCCGTCTACAGCGACCACGTCGACCGCATGGTCGAGGCCCTACAAGAAGTTCAGCGCTGAGTGACAGCCCTTGTCGGGCTCGCATCGCCGGAGGGGCCAGACCCGGATGAAGGCTCGTCCCACGATCAGTGATCGGGAGATGGCACCGAAGGCCCGGCTGTCACTCGAGTTCCCCCGGTTGTCCCCCATGACCCAGTACTGGTTCTTGGCCAGCTTGACCGGCATGGTGATGCTCAACGGCTCGCTGGTAACACCTTGGACCAGGTAGGGCTCGTTGAGGACCTTGCCGTCGATGTAGACCCGTCCGGCGCGCAGATCGACGGTCTCGCCCGGTAGCCCGACCACCCGCTTGATGAGGTCCTTGATGGC
>JAUTXA010000278.1 GCA_030838265.1 Actinomycetota bacterium
CCAGGCCGAAGGGCAGATAGGTCTCATGGGGGATGGTGAGGTTGGCCTCGGGCCGGGTGTCGACGCCGCTCGTGATCGGCGTGATGCGGTGCTCGGCCCCCTCGACGCCGAGACCTCGGGTCGGTTCGCTCTCACCCGACCGGGCGAAGGCCACGCCCTCTTTCTCCCACAAGGGGTGCCGACTCTCGACCACGGGAATGGCGGCGAAGTTGTAGTGCGGCGGCGGCGAGCTGATCGCCCACTCGAGGGTGTCGGCCTTCCACGGGTCGGGCCCGGCCGGCTGGCCCCGGCGGTAGCTCAGCAGCCAGTTGACCAGGGTGATCCCCGTCCCCAGCCCGAAAAGACCGGAGCCCGCCGAGACCAACGCGTTGATCCCGCCCCACCCGAGGCCGGAAGGGTAGGTGTAGATGCGCCGCGGCATCCCCAGGAAGCCGAGGATGTGCATGGGGAAGAAGGCCAGGTTGAAGCCGATGAACATGACCCAGAAGCTGATCTTCCCCCAGCGCTCGTTGAGCAGCCGGCCCGTCATCTTCGGCATCCAGAAGTAGATGGCCCCGAAGATGGGGAAGACGACGGCTCCGTTCAGCGTGTAGTGAAAATGGGCGACCACGAAGTAGCTGTCGTGCACCGCCCAGTCGAAGGGCAGCACCGCCACCATCACGCCGGTGATGCCGCCCATGAGGAAGATGAGCAAGAAGCCAAGGGCGAAGAGCATTGGCGTGGTGAGGTGGACGCGGCCCTTCCACATGGTGGCGATCCAGGCGAAGAACTGCACCCCGCTGGGGATGGCGATGAGAAGGCTGGCGGCCGAGAAGAACCCGAGGGCGAGGGGCGGGATGCCGACCGCGAACATGTGGTGGACCCACACCCCGAAGCTGATGAAGCCGACGGCGACGAGCGAGGTCGCCACCCACAGGTAGGCGGCGATCGGACGGCGGGAGAAGACGGGGATGATCATCGAGACCATTCCGGCCGCCGGCACGAAGAGGATGTAGACCTCGGGGTGGCCCCAGAACCAGAACAGGTGCTGGTACAGCAGTGTGCTCCCACCGCCGCGTGTCACGTAGAAGGCGGTGCCGAAGAGGCGGTCCATCTCGAGCAGGACCGAGGCCAGCGTCACCGCCGGCACCGCGAACAGGACCATGAAGCTGAAGACCAGCATCGACCACACGTACATCGGCAGGCGGTTCAGCGACATCCCCGGTGCGCGCATCTTGAAGATGGTGACGATGAAGTTAATGGCACCGACCGTCGTCGAGATCCCCACGAAGATGACGCCCAGGCCCCAGAAGTCGAGGTTGAGACCGGGCGAGTAGCTCTTGGTGGTCATCGGGGCGTAGGCGAACCAGCCGCCATCGGGCACGTGGCCCACGAAGTAGCTCGAGTACATGAAGACGCCGGCCAGCAGGAAGATCCAGTAGCTGAAGGCATTGAGCCGCGGGAACGCCATGTCCCGCGTGCCGAGCTGCAGAGGCACCAGGAAGTTGCCGAAGCCGGCCAGCACGGGCGTGTTGAACAGGAAGATCATGGTCGTGCCGTGCATGGTGAACAGCTGGTTGTAGGTCTCGGGCCCGACCGTGTGGCTGTTCGGTGATGTGAGCTGGGCCCGCATCAGCAAGGCGGTGAGCCCGGCCACGAAGAAGAAGAAGAACGACGTGTAGATGTAGCGCATGCCGATGCGCTTGTGATCGACGGTCGAGAAGAAGCCGACGAAGCCCGGGCCGTCCTCCCAGACCTCGTCGAGCTCGGGGTGCTTCTCCTGGGTGGGCGTGACGCCCGAGTCGATGACGGCCATGGCTACTTGAGGCTCTCCAGGTAGGCGACGATGGCGGCGACCTCGCCTGGGTCGAGCTCGATGGGTGGCATGAGGTTGCCGGGCTTGATCGTCTGGCTGTCGACGATCCACTGGGTGAGATGGCGGGTGTCGTTGGGGACGGCGCCCGAGCCGATGGTCTGGCGGCTGCCGAAGTCGGTGAGGTCAGGGCCCAGGTCGCCGGCGGCCGACGTCCCCCTGATGGTGTGGCACCCGGCGCACGGGGCCCGCTCGAAGGCGACGAGGCCGCGCTCGGTGAGGTCGGACGAGGCGCCGGTGCCGGCCGATCGCCGCCGCACCAGCCATCGCTCGAAGTCGGCCTCGCTCTGGGCCACGAAGACCAGGTTCATGTTGGCGTGTTGCAGGCCGCAGAACTCGGCGCACTCGCCCCGATAGGTCCCGGCCTTGGTGACCGTGAGCCGAAGCTCGTTGTGCTGGCCGGGGACGGTGTCGAGCTTGCCCGCCACCTGCGGCACCCAGAAGCTGTGGATGACGTTGTCGGAGTCGAGGCCGATCCGAACCTGGCGGCCGACGGGAACGTGGATCTCGTTGGCCGTCGTGACGCCGGTGCCCGGGTAGGTGACGGCCCACCACCACCGCTTGCCCACCACCTCGACCGACAAGGCACCGGCGACAGGACGCCGGACCTGGTTCGTGGTCGACACGGTCAGGACGGCGAGGACGGCGAGGATGGCGACGGGCACGACCAGCCCACCCACCCACACGAACGCCTCGTCCTTCACACGCGATGGCTTGCCGGTCTCGGTGCGCCGGCCCCGGAGGGTCGCCACGATGATGAGGCCGGCCACTGCCACGTAGACGGCCGCGGCCATGGCGAACATGATCCAGAACAGGCGAGCCACTCTCCGGGCCTCCGTCCCGCCCGTCTGCAACAGGCCTGGGGCTCGGCGGTCGCAGGCAGCCAGCAGCAGCGAGGCGCCGACCACCAACCCGTAGCGCCGGAAGCGCCTCAACTCCGCCTCCAGTAGGGCGGGCCGATGGGCTCGGGGAAGTCGCCCGTGGCCACGAGGAAGCCCTCACTGTCGATGCGGACCGGAAGTTGGGGAAGGGCGCCGGCCGCCGGACCGAAGATGGGCCGGGCCCCGTCGAGCACATCGAAGGTCGACTGGTGACAGGGGCAGAGCAGCTCGTGAGCCTGGGCCTCGTAGAGGCCGACCGGGCAGCCGGCGTGGGTGCAGACCTTGGAATAGACGACGAAGCCGTCGGGCGACCAGCCCTCGCGCCCGGGTCGGGGGCGGATGAGCCCGGGCTCGACCCGCACCAACACGGCCTGGCCGTCGGCCGACCCGGCGTGGCCTTCGGGGAAGACGGTCACCAGCCCACCGATGGCCACGTCGCTGGTGTGCACCAGCGCGCCCTTGTCGGTGACGAGGCGCAGTCCGTCGCGCCACGGTGTGGTCGAGAGCGACTTGCCCGGACGCGGGCCCAGCGACCGGATGGGAAAGAGGGATGCCACGCCGAGGGCGCCGGCCGCGGCGGCGAGGGCCTTCACGAGGAAGCCGCGCCGCTCGATCACCCCGCCGCGCTCGAAGTCCTCCTCGACTGCCTGGCGCTCGGCCTTGGTGCTGCCCAGGCGATGGCGCTCCTGGACGGCAGGGCCTTGGGGCATGAGGTGGTTGGCCCAGGTCACCATGGCGAAGGCCAGCCCGCCGAAGGCGGCCGCCAGCAACAGACCCTCGAGTTGCGGCTGGCCGCCCCGCCAGTAGACGACGGCCAAGCCCAAGGCGGCCATGATCGTGACGGCGAAGCCCACCACGGCGCGGCGCTCGGCCTGGTGGCCCGTCACCCGCGCTCGCCGATCCAACGGGTCGCCATCAAGAGCAGGCCCAAGCCGACGATGAGGGCGACGCCGCCCTCGGCGGCCGGCCCCAAGTGCCACAGGGCGCTTCCGCCTCGGTCGTCGGGATGGTTGAGGTAGCGGACGTAGGCCACCAGGCCGGCCAGCTCGTCGGGCGTCACCGCCGCGTTGCCGAACGACGGCATGGCGCCTGGACCGATGCGGATGGCCTCCGCGATCTGGGTCGGCGTGGCCCGGTGCAGCGAGGGTGCTTCGCGATGGAGCAGGGCGCCTCCGTCGCCGGCCCACGCGTGACAGGCCGCGCACTGCAGGCGGAAGATCTCGCCACCGGTCTGCAGCCGGCTGCGGTCGGCCACGACGGTCGGGACACCAGGCCCCGCGTCGCCCGTGAGCTGGGCGATGTAGTCGACCAGCGCCGCCGCCTGGGCCGGGGTGTAGGCCGGCGGTCGGCGCTTGGGGATGGCGCCCGGGTTGCCCAGGTCATCGGCCGGCTTGGGTCGCTGCAGGGGCGAGGCCGCGTCCCGACCCGTCCCCCGGCCTCCGGCCCCGTGGCAGGTAGCGCAGTCGGAGAGGTACGTAAGCCGGGGGCTCTTGCCCCGTGGTGCTTGGTCAGGCGACACGGCGGGAGCAGCCCCTGCCCGGCCGGCGCGCACCGACAACGGAGCGAGGCCGGCGGCGAGGACCATGAGCAAGGCCCAGGGCGCGTGGTGCCACCGTCGCGCCGCTGGTCTCGACGGGCGAGGCCCGCGCGGCTGCTCGGCCACTGGGCGCCGCCTACCCCCATCGGGACGAAAGCGAAACAACTACCAGCGTTTGCGCCTGAGATCCGCCGGATAGGGTGCCGACGATGGGCGACCACGGGGGACGGGGGTGGCGGTGGCCGGTGTTGCGCCAGGTCACCGGCCCGGACCGCCTGGGCCTCGGGTCCGCGGCCCAGTCGCCGGCATCGGCCGACCTCGTCCCTCGCACCGCCACGGCCGACAAGGTGGTCAAGTCGATCTGCCCCTATTGCGCGGTGGGGTGCGGCCAGAACGTCTTCGTGCGCGACGGGCGCATCACCCAGATCGAGGGCGATCCCGACAGTCCCATCTCGCGCGGCCGGCTCTGCCCGAAGGGCTCTGCCACCAAGCAGCTGGTCACCAACGCCAGTCGCCAGATCAAGGTCAGGTACCGCCGGCCCCACGGCACCGAGTGGGAGGACCTGGCCCTCGACGAGGCCATGGACATGATCGCCGAGCGGGTGATCGCGACCAGGCGAGAGACGTGGGAGGACCGTGACAGCAAGGGACGGGTGCTGCATCGCTGCATGGGCATCGGCAGCCTCGGAGGAGCGACCCTCGACAACGAGGAGAACTACCTCATGAAGAAGCTGTACACCGCCCTCGGGGCCATCCAGATCGAGAACCAGGCCCGCATATGACACTCGTCCACCGTCCCCAGTTTGGGGACATCGTTCGGTAGGGGCGGCGCCACCACGTTCCAGCAGGATCTGGCCAACTCCGACTGCATCATCATCCAGGGCTCGAACATGGCCGAGTGCCATCCCGTCGGCTTCCAGTGGGTGATGGAGGCCAAGGCTCGAGGCGCCAAGATCATTCACGTCGACCCACGGTTCACCCGCACCGGCGCCGTCGCCGATCTGCACGTCCCGCTGCGCGCCGGCTCCGACATCGCCTTCCTCGGCGGGATCGTCAACTACATCCTCGAGCACGGCCGCGAGTTCCGCGAGTACGTGGTCCCGTACACCAACGCCTCGTCGGTGGTTGGGGAGAGCTTCCGCGACACCGAGGACCTCGATGGCTTCTTCTCGGGATGGAACGCCGAGGACGGTTACTACGAGGCCGACACCTGGCAGTTCGAGGGCAACGAGGTCGAGCGCGACGCCGACAACCCGAAGGAGGTGGCGGTGGGCGAGGCCCACGGCCACGGCTCGAAGCTCTCGGGGGGCAGGGCGCCGATCACCGACCCCACCCTCGAGCACCCCCGCTGCGTCTTCCAGATCCTGAAGCGCCACTACGCCCGCTACACCCCCGAGATGGTCGAGGAGGTGTGCGGCGTTCCCCGCGACCTCTTCGTCGAGGTGGCCGAGACCCTGTGCCAGAACTCGGGTCGGGAGCGCACCTCGGCCTTCTGCTACGCCGTGGGCTGGACCCAGCACACCGTGGGCGTGCAGTACATCCGCACGGCCGCCATCATCCAGCTCTTGCTGGGGAACATCGGCCGGCCCGGCGGCGGCATCCTCGCCCTGCGGGGCCACGCCAGCATCCAGGGCTCGACTGACATCCCGACCCTCTACAACGTGCTCCCGGGCTACATGCCGATGGCGCACGTCGAGCAGAACGAGACGCTCGAGCAGTACCTCGAGATGAACGGCAGCCCGAGCGGGTTCTGGGGACATCTGCCCGCCTATTTCGTCAGCCTGCTCAAGGCGTGGTGGGGCGATGCCGCCACCTCCGACAACGATTTCTGCTTCGACTGGCTGCCCCGGATCTCGGGCGACCACTCCGCCTATCAGACCGCCCTCGACATGCTCGACGGCAAGGTCAAGGGCTACTTCGTGGTGGGCGAGAACCCGGCGGTCGGCTCGTCCCACAGCGGCCTGCACCGCAAGGCGCTGGCCAACCTCGAGTGGCTGGTCGTGCGCGACTTCGTCGAGATCGAGTCGGCTTCGTTCTGGTACGACGCACCCGAGATCGAGACCGGTGAGCTGCGCACCGCCGACATCGGCACCGAGGTCTTCCTGCTGCCGGCCGCGGCCCACACCGAGAAGGACGGCACCTTCACCAACACGCAACGTCTGCTGCAGTGGCATCACAAGGCGGTCGAGCCCATCGGCGACCAGCGCAGCGAGCTGTGGTTCTACTACCACCTCGGCCGCATCATCAGGGAGAAGCTGGCGGGCTCGACCGACCCCCGCGACGCGTCGATCCTCAGCCTCACGTGGGAGTACCCGACCGAGGGTCCCCACGACGATCCGCGCGCCGATGCCGTGCTGGCCGAGATCAACGGCTTCGACGCCGAGGGGAAGCCGCTCTCGGCCTACACCGAGATGAAGGGCGACGGCTCGACGCGCGGCGGGTGTTGGATCTACACCGGCTGCTACGCCGGCGGCGTCAACCAGACCGCCCGTCGCAAGAGCGGGAAGGACCAGGACTGGGTGGCGGCCGAGTGGGCCTGGGCCTGGCCCGCCAACCGACGCATCATCTACAACCGGGCATCGGCCGACCCCGACGGCCAGCCCTGGTCGGAGCGCAAGAAGTACGTGTGGTGGGACGAGGCGCAGGGCAAGTGGACGGGCTACGACGTCCCGGACTTCACCCCCGACATGCGGCCCGACTACGTGCCGCCTCCCGACGCCAAGGCCGAGATGGCCCTGCGGGGTGACGAGCCCTTTGTCCTCCAGGGCGACGGCCGGGGCTGGCTCTACGTGCCCGCCGGGCTCCTCGACGGTCCCCTTCCCACGCACTACGAGCCCCACGAGTCGCCCTTCACCAACCCGCTCTACAGCCAGAACGCCAGCCCCCTCCGCCAGCGCTTCGCCCGGGGGGCCAACCCCTACAACCCGTCGGCTCCGGATCCGGGCGCCGACGCCTACCCGTACGTGTTCACCACCTACCGGCTCACCGAGCACCACACCGCGGGCGGCATGAGCCGCCACTTGCCCTACCTCTCGGAGCTGCAGCCCGAGTTCTTCTGCGAGGTGAGCCCCGAGCTGGCCGATGAGCGAGGCCTCGAGCACGGTGGATGGGCCACCATCGTCACCTCGCGCGCCGCCATCGAGGCCCGCGTCCTGGTCACCGAGCGGATCGTCCCCCTCACGGTTCAGGGCCGAACCGTGCACCAGGTCGGCCTGCCCTACCACTGGGGGACCAAGGGCCTTTCGACCGGCGACTCGGCCAACGACCTGCTGCCCCTCGCCCTCGACCCCAACGTGCACATCCAAGAGGCCAAGGCCTCGTCGTGCGACATCCGCCCCGGCCGCCGACCCAGGGGACGTGAGCGCGCCGAGCTGGTCGAGTCGTACCCGTCGGTCGAGAAGGGCCGCGAGCAGTGACGAGTCGGGTTGGATTCTTCACCGACACCACGTTGTGCATCGGCTGCAAGGCGTGCGAGGTGGCGTGCAAGGAGTGGAACCACGTCCCCGACGACGGCCTCAACTTCCTCGGCCGCTCCTACGACAACACCGGCGAGCTCAACGCCGACACCTGGCGTCACGTTGCCTTCATCGAGCAGCCGGCGCTGGCCCCGGCGACCGGAATCAAATGGCTGATGTCGTCGGACGTGTGCAAGCACTGCACGCGCGCCGCCTGCCTTGACGTGTGCCCCACCGGTTCGCTCTTTCGCACCGAGTTCGGAACGGTCGTGGTGCAGGAGGACATCTGTAACGGCTGCGGCTACTGCATCCCGGCTTGCCCCTACGGCGTCATCGCCAAGCGCGAGCCCGACGGCCGGGTGTGGAAGTGCACGCTCTGCTACGACCGGCTCAAGGGCGGGATGACCCCGGCGTGCGCTCAGGCCTGTCCCACCGAGTCGATCCAGTTCGGCCCCCTCGATGTCCTGCGCGGCCGCGCCGCCGAGCGGGTCTCGGAGCTGCACGGCCAAGGCGTGACCGAAGCCCGCCTCTACGGCGACGACCCCAACGACGGCGTCGAGGGGGCGGGGGCCTTCTTCCTGCTGCTCGACGAACCCGAGGTCTACGGTCTCCCGCCCGACCCGGTGGCGTCGACGCACCGTCTCTCCTCGATGTGGCGAACAGCCGGCACGGCCGGCGCCGCCTTCGCCCTCGGCCTGGCGGCCGCCTTTGTGGGGAGGCGGTCGTGAAGGGCGAGCGCCGCATGGTGCCGAAGGCCACCCCCACCAGCTATTACGGCCAGCCCATCCTCAAAGAGCACGTCTGGAAGGGGTGGATCCCGGCGTACTTCTTCGCCGGTGGGCTGGCGGCCGGTCTGTCGACCATCGCCTTCCACAGCGACCGGCGGGGTCGGAAGCGACTGGCCCGGCGCTCGTGGGTGGCGTCGACCGCCGCCCTCGGTGCCGGCACGTCGTTCCTCATCGCCGACCTGGGCCGCCCATCGCGCTTCCACCACATGTTGCGGGTGGCCAAGCCCACCTCGCCGATGAGCGTCGGGACGTGGGTCCTCAGCACCTTCGGGCCCGCGACTGGCCTGGCTGCCCTCGCCAGCGTCACCGGTTGGCTTCCCCGAGTCGGCCGGGCCGCCGGCCTGGCCGCCGCTGCTCTGGCTCCGGCCATGGCCACCTACACCAGCGTCCTGCTGACCGACACCGCGGTGCCAGCGTGGAGCGAGGCCCGAGGCGAGCTGCCCTTTGTGTTCGCCGCCAGCGCCATGGCCGCGGCCGGCGCCGTTGCCATCATCGTCACCCCCGCCGCCGAGGCCGGCCCCGCCCGTCGGGCCGCCGTGATCGGGAGCCTGGCCGAGGCGGCCGGCGTCCGCGTCATGAAGGAGTCATTGGGCCAGCTGGCCGAGCCCTACCACGAGGGTCATGCCGGAGACCTGTCGTCGACCGCCGAGACCCTGACCTTGGGCGGGGCGGCCGTCGTCGCCCTCCTCGGCCGGCGCCGCATCCCAGCCGTCATGGGCGGCCTGCTCATCGCCGCCGGCTCGTTGGCCGAGCGCTTCGCCGTGGTCGCGGCCGGATCGGCGTCGGCCCGCGATCCCAGCTACACGGTGGGCCCGCAGAAGGCCCGCCTCGCCGCCCGCGCCGCGACCGCCTTCTAGTCGAGAGGGTCGCCGATGACCTCGCCCTCGTCCGACGCGCCCTCCTCCATGAGGTCGAGCTCGGTCTCCTCCCGTGCCGTCTGAGGGTCGTCACCCTCGTGGGCGGCCTGCTGCCTGACCTCTTGCTGGGTCTGCTTCTCGGGATCTCGTTCGTCAGCCACGGCGTTCTCCTGACAGGCTTGGGTCAGAACGAGTCCTACCCACGAGAGGGGCTGGCCAATGGCTGGGTCGTCGATCGGCATCTTCCTGTTTCCCGAAGTCGAGGAGCTCGACTGGGCCGGCCCATGGGAGGTGCTGCGCGTCTGGCAGCTCTACTGGCCGGGCGACGGCGCCGAGGTCTTCACCCTGGCCCAAGATCCCGGGCCGGTCACCTGCGCCAAGGGCCTCAAGGTGTTGCCCGACCACACCTGGGATGACGCTCCGCCCATCGACGTGCTCGTGTACCCGGGCGGCCAGGGCACCCGCAACCACCTCGAGGACGAGGCCATCATGGGTTGGCTCAAGAAGACGGCCGCCCAGGCCAGCCTCATGACCAGCGTGTGCACCGGATCTCTCGTCTACGCCGCCGCCGGTCTGCTCGACAACCGCCCGGCCACCACCCACTGGTCGACGATCGACCTGCTCGGCCAGCTGGGCCACAACATCGAGGTCCGGCCCGACGACCGCTTCGTCGACGACGGCGACGTCATCACGTCGGCCGGCGTCTCGGCGGGCCTCGACATGGCGCTCCACCAGGTCGCCCGCCTCAGCTCGCGGGAGCGGGCGGCCGAGGTCCGCCGCGCCATCCAGTACGACCCCGAGCCGCCGGTCTGACGCTGGTCAGGTGTCCCGCCGGCCGAAGCGGTCCCAGCTGGTGATCGCTTCGGCCGGCCGACGCCGGGCCACGCCGAAGCGGCCGACCGGCCGACCCATCGGCACCAAAGCCACGACCTCATAGCGCTCCGGGATCTCCAACAGATCCCGGAGCTCTTGTTGGTAGATGCGATAGACGGTCGTCAGGGCGGTGCCGATGCCGAGGTCGCGAGCGGCGAGGAGGAAGTTCTGCACCGCGGGGTAGACCGAGGCGTACGGGGTGCCGACATCGAGGTCGCCCTGGTCGTCGGCGAGCGTCATCGAGATGGCGGGCATGAGGAACAGCACCATGGCCGCGGCGTCGCCCAGGTGGTCGGCCAGGTGACGCGAGGCGGCCGCCGTCCGCCGGAACGACGCCTCGTCTTCGTCTGATCGGAAGGGCGGGAGCACGGCCAGCAGCGCCGGCTCGTAGCGGTCGTAGGAGCGCCGGTAGATGTCGCCAACGGCGGCGCGGGTCTCGGCGTCGGTGACGACGAGGAACTGCCACGGCTGGATGTTGCCGCCGCTGGGCGCCTGCACCGCGGCCTTGAGGCAGCGGACGATCTCATCCCGCGTCACCGGCTCGGCGGTGAATCGGCGCATGGCCCGCGTCGTCATGATCCCCTCGTAGAGCTCCATGTCAGCGTCCTTTGAACTCAGGCGATCGCTTCTCTTGAAGGGCGGTCACCGCTTCGGCGTGGTCCTCGCTCATGAAGGTGACCAGCTCGAGCGCGGTCGACGCGTCGAACGCCGTGTTGAGGGCGTCCTTCACCAGCTTGTTGACGGCCAGCTTCGTGTAGCGCACAGCCAGGGGCGCCCCCGCCGCCAGCCGCCGGGCCAGGACGCCCGCCTCGTCGAGCAGGCGATCGGCGGGGACCACCCGGTTGACCAAGCCGATGCGCTCGGCTTCGACGGCCGACACCGGGTCACCCGTCAGCAGGTACTCCTTGGCTCGTGCTGGGCCCACGGCTAGAGGCCAGATCACCGCGCCCCCGTCACCGGCCACCAGCCCGACCCGCACATGGGGGTCTCCGATGGTCGCGGTGTCGGCCATGAAGATGACGTCGCACAGCAGGGCGATCGATGCCCCTAGCCCCATGGCCGGCCCGTTGACGGCGGCCACGATCGGAACTTCGACGTCGAGCAGGTCGTTGATGAGCTGGCGGGCGTCGAGGCGGAGGGCGTCGAGTCGCTCGGGGGCGCGCAGCGAGGGGAACCAGGCGAAGTCGCCGCCCGCGCTGAAGGCTCGGCCTCGTCCCGTGAGGAGCACGGCGCGGGCCTGGCGCTCGCGGCGCAGCAGGGCAAAGAGGCGGGCCAGCTCGTCGTGCAGCACCTCGTCGACGGCGTTGAGCTCGCTGGCCGGGTTGTCGATGGTGATCACCAGCAGCGCGCCGTCGCGCTCGACCCCGATGGCGCGGAAGTCGGCCTCGTCGATGGCGCTCACAGCATGAGCCCGCCGTCGTCGACCCCCAGCAGCACCCGTCCCGCCGCCTCGAGGGTCGGGGAGCCGACCATCATGTGCTGGGTGGCGGTGTGCACGTCGCGGAAGCACCGCTGCAGCGGGCTGGTCTCGTGGACCGAGCTGCCGCCGCCCGCGTCGTACATCAGGTCGACGGCCTCGGCCGACTGGAGGGTCGCGTGGGTGGCGGCCAGCCGGAGTCTCGCTCGACGGACGGGAGTCATCGGGTCGCCGGCGCCGGCCGCCACCCAGGCCTCGTCGATCACGGCGTACAACCACGACCGGGCACTGGCCACCTTGGCCTCGGCCTGGGCCCGCTGCATCTGGGCATGGGGACGGGCCTTGAGCTTGCGCAGGCTCATAGCCGGGACCTTGTCGACCGCCACCTCGTCGAACGCGTCGATGGCGGCCCGGGCCAGGCCGAGGCAGACGGCGCTGATGCCGAGGGCGAGAAGCCCGAAGAGAGGGAAGGCGTAGAGAGGCCCGTCGGCGACCGGCGCCATGGTGGCGAAGGGGATGCACAGGCCGGTGGGCACGGTGAGGTGGTTCACCTCGATGTCGTTGCTCCCCGTCCCCTTGAGCCCCGAGGCCCGCCAGGTGTCGACGATCTCGACGTCAGCGGCCGGCATGAGAGCGAGGTGAGGTTCGGGCGTTCCGCCCGGCGGCGACCGCGTGGTGTCGCCATCGGTCACCGAGCACCCACCGACCAGCCAGGTGCAGTGGTTCGAGAAGCTGGCCCACGGCCAGCGCCCGCTCACGACCACGTCGTCGCCGGAGACCACGGCCGTGCCGCGCGGCGCGACCACCCCGCCCACCACGGCCCGCTCGTCGCCGAAGACCTGCTGGGCCTCGGCCGGCGGCAGGTAGCCACCCAGCAACCCTGTCGTCACGGCGATCATGAGGCACCAACCGGCGGCGCCGTCGCCGATGGCCAGGGCCTCGATGGCCTCGACGATCTCGGCCGGTGCCGCCTCGGCCCCGCCCACGCTCTTGGGCACTGCGAGCCGGGGGAGCCCGGCGTTGACCATGGCCTCGGCCACCTCTATCGGCAGCCGCCGGGCCGCCTCGCCTTCGAGGGCCAGGTCGCGCGCTCGGGGAGCGATGGCGCGGGCGGCCGCCGCGGGGCTGGGCATCGGCGGGACGCTATCCGCCGCCGGCGAGGCGTGAGTCGGGGGGCCGTCGCACCTCCCTCCTCCGTCGCGTCGGTCAGGATGCTGCCATGCCGTCACCCATCGAGGACTACGCCCTCCTGAGTGACACCCAGTCCGCGGCCCTCGTGGGCCGGGACGGCTCGATCGACTGGCTGTGCCTCCCGCGCTTCGACTCCGAGGCCTGCTTCGCCGCCCTGCTCGGCACTGCCGATCACGGTCGGTGGCTGCTGGCGCCGGCCGGCGGCGGCCGGTCGACGCACCGCCAATATCGCGGTGACACGCTCGTTCTCGAGACCGAGTGGGAGACCGCCGACGGACGGGTGCGAGTGGTCGACTGCATGCCGCCGCGGGGGCAGTTCCCCGACGTCGTCCGCGTGGTCGAAGGCTTGAGTGGCCGGGTGGCCATGGAGACCGAGCTCGTCGTCCGCTTCGACTACGGGTCGATCGTGCCGTGGGCCCGGCGCGGGCCGGGAGAGATGTCCTACGTCGCCGGGCCCGACGCCCTCGTGCTGCGCACTCCCGTCGACGTGGGGCCGCGCCGCCTCACCACCGTGAGCCAGTTCACGGTCGGTGCCGGCGAGCGGGTGCCATTCGTCCTCACCTGGTACCCCAGCCACCTCGATCCCCCCGACGCCGTCGATCCCTTGGTCGCGGTCGACGAGACCGAGCAGTGGTGGGCGGCGTGGGCGGCCCGGTGCACCTACACGGGTGTCTACGGCGACGCCGTGATGCGGTCGCTGCTCACCCTGAAGGCCCTCACCTACGGGCCGACGGGCGGGATCGTGGCCGCCCCGACCACGTCGCTGCCCGAGGACATCGGCGGCACCCGCAACTGGGACTACCGCTACTGCTGGGTCCGCGACGCCACCTTCACCCTCTACTCCCTCATGATGGCCGGCTACCGCGACGAGGCGGTCGCGTGGCGGGACTGGCTCCTGCGGGCCGCGGGGGGCGACGCTTCGAAGCTCCAGACCCTGTACGGCCCGGCCGGCGAACGACGTCTGGCCGAGAGCGAGCTCTCCTGGCTTCCGGGCTACGAAGGCTCGGGCCCGGTGCGCATCGGCAACGATGCCGCCCTCCAGTTCCAGCTCGACGTCTACGGCGAGCTCATCGACGCTCTCCACCAGACGCGGCGCCTCGAAAGTGACGGCAGCGGAGAGGCCTGGGCCTTCGAGCGCACCCTTCTCGAGTACCTCGAAGGGGTGTGGGACCGTCCCGACGACGGGATCTGGGAGGTGCGGGGCCCGTCCCGGCACTTCACCCACTCCAAGGTCCTGGCGTGGGTGGCCTTCGACCGAGCAGTCAAGAGCACCGAGGTGTTCGGCCTCGACGGGCCCGCCGATCGCTGGCGGGCGTTGCGCGCCCAGATCCACGAAGAGGTCTGCGCCCAGGCGTTCGACGCGTCGCGCAACGCCTTCATGCAGTCGTATGGCTCGTCCGAGCTCGATGCCGCCGTCCTGATGATCCCGCTTGTCGGATTCCTCCCGGCGACCGACCCCCGGGTGAGAGGCACGGTGGCGGCCATCGAGGCCGAGCTGATGGAGGACGGCTTGGTGCGCCGCTACTCGCGAGCGGCCACGGGGCCGGTCGACGGCGTCGAGGGATCCGAAGGGGTCTTCCTGCCGTGCAGCTTCTGGCTGGCCGACAACCTGGCCCTGCTTGGCCGCCACGCCGATGCCACCGCCCTGTTCGAACGGCTCCTCGATCTGCGCAACGACGTGGGGCTCATGTCCGAGGAGTACGACCCGGCGCTCGGCCGCCTCACCGGCAACTTCCCTCAGGCCTTCACCCACGTCTCGCTGGTGAACACGGCCCACAACCTCAGCGGCGAACGTCGTCCCGCCTTCGAGCGGCCCCAGTATGAACGCTGAGAGCGGTAAATTTGGCGGTGTGCGGGCATTGGTCGTCGAAGATTCAGCGGTGATGGTGGCGACCCTGCGCAAGGTCCTCGAGAGCGCCGGTTATGCCGTCGACTGCGTCGGCGATGGTCAGGAGGCCTTGTGGGCGGCTCGCGAGCAGCCCTACGACGTGATCATCCTCGACGCCGTGATCCCGCCGCCCGACGGCTACGAGGTGTGTCGCCGGCTGCGCAAGCAGAAGGTCTGGTCGCCGGTGCTGATGCTCACCGGGCGGGACTCCGTCCACGATCGCGTGGCCGGTCTCGACGCCGGCGCCGACGACTACATGGTGAAGCCGTTCGACCCGGCCGAGCTGTTGGCCCGGCTCAGGGCCATCACCCGCCGTGAGGTCTCCGAGCGCCCGGTCACGCTCCAAGTCGGCGACCTGACGCTCGACCCTGGCACCCGTGAGGTCTGGCGGGCCGACACCCGCGTCGAGCTCTCGCCCAAGGAGTTCTCGCTCCTCGAGCAGCTCATGCGCAACCCCGGTCAGGTGCTGTCGCGCACCCACCTGCTCGAGCACGTGTGGGACTTCGCCTACGCCGGCACGTCCAACGTGATCGATGTCTACGTGCGGTACCTCCGCGACAAGGTCGACCGCCCCTTCGGCCGCCAGTCGATCGAGACCGTCCGGGGCGCGGGGTACCGCCTGCGCGACGACGACGGCGTCTAGCCCCCGCGTGGACGACACACCGCTCCATCCCTTCGTCGCTCAGCTCGCCCCGCTGCTCGGCGTGTGGCGCGGGACGGGGCATGGCTCGTATCCGACCGTGGCCCCCTTCGACTACACCGAGGAGTCGACGTTCTGGCACGTCGGACGCCCCCTTCTCGGCTACCTGCAGAAGACGCGGCGGGTCGATGGGCCCCCGTCCCACACCGAGTCGGGCTACTGGCGCATGTCAGAGGAGGGCGGGCTCGACGTGATCCTGGCCCACGCCACCGGGGTGACCGAGATCGAGGTCGGCGAGGTCACGCTCACAGCCAACGGGGTCATCGTCACCATGGCCAGCGTCTCGGTGGTCAGCGCGCCGGCCGCCAAGGACGTGCGCGCCCTCGAGCGTCGCCTCGAGGTCGACGGCGACACCCTGCGCTACAGCCTGGCCATGGCCGCCGTCGGCCAGCCCCTCACCCACCACTTGGCGGCCGAGCTCCACCGCGTCGCTTAGAGGGTGGGAGCGGTCACCAGCGACTGGGGGTCGTCCCAGCCCATGAGCTGGGCGCGAGAGGCGGGGAGACCGCTGCGGCCGCCGTCGGGGCGGACAGCGAGGACCTGGTGGATGGTCGTCGCCCCCTCCTCGAAGCTGACCGCGCACCCGGCCAGGTAGATGAGCCAGATCAACGCCCGGCGCTCGCCCACCTGCTCGACGGCCTCGCTCCACGACGACTGGAGGGCGACGGCCCAGGCCCGCAGGGTGCGCCCGTAGTGCTCGCGGAGGCACTCGAGGTCGCGCACCTCGAAGCCTGCCCCCTCCATGAGCGTGATGACCTGCCCCACCTCTCGCAGATCTCCGTCCGGGAAGATGTAGCGGTTGACGAAGGAGTGCGGGTCGGGGCGCCCGCCTCCTCCCGGCGTCGGCCGAGCGATGCCGTGGTTCAGCAGCCGACCACCGGGGCGCAGGCGGGCGAGCAGGAGGGTGAAGTACTCGCGGAGCTGATCGGGCCCGACATGCTCGAACATGCCGATGCTCGAGATGGCGTCGAAGCCGGCGTCGTCGACGTCGCGATAGTCCTGCAGGCGGATCTCGATCCGGTCACCCAGGTCGGCGTCCTCCACGCGCTGGCGGGCCAGCTCGGCCTGGTTCTGGGAGATGGTGATCCCCACCACCTCGCACCCGTGGACGGACGCGGCGTGCAGGGCCATGCCGCCCCAGCCACAGCCCACGTCGAGGAGGCGCTTGCCGGGCTCCAGCCCGAGCTTGCGAGCGACCAGCTCGTACTTGGCCGTCTGGGCTTGGTCGAGGGTGTCCACTCCCGCCGGCCAGTAGGCGCAGGAGTAGGTCATGGTCGGGCCGAGGAAGAGCCGGTAGAACTCGTTCGACACGTCGTAGTGATGGGAGACAGCCTCGGCGTCGCGTCTCGGGCTGTGCAGCCTTCCCCGCAGCCGGGCTTCCTCCGGCGGCGGCCGCTCCGGCAGGCCCAGGGCCCCGAGTGACGCCGCCGCCTTGACGATGGCGAGCCGGTCGCGCCAGCCCGCCGCGGGCAGCTCGGCGTCCGGCGCGGTCACGGCCGAGACGAGCCGCTCCAGCACCTCGACCACGTCGCCCTCGATGCTGACCTGCCCGGCCAGCAGGGCGCGGGCCAAGCCGACCTGCGAGGGCTCCCAGAGCAGCTGGCGGACGGCTTTGGGCGACGTCACGTACAGGGTCGGCCCGGAGTCGGGACCGAGACGGCTGCCATCCCAGCAACGGACCTGCACTGGCATGGCCCGGCCCAGCAACGTCTGGGCGACCGGCGCGAGGACCTTGGCTACGCCATGGGTCGCCAGCTCGTCCGACTGGCTACGGGCTCGATCGGCCATTCGACCATGCCTCCCGTCAACAACGGGCGTCGTTGCGGACGCCGTCCCATTGCGGTCGCGTCGGTCTCCAGCGGCCGTGGCGCCAGCGTAGCGAGCGCCCTGCCCCCTGCTACCGTCCCGAGACCGTGGCTCGCGCTGGCGCTCCCTCCATCGTGATCGCCGCCGGTGGCACCGGCGGCCACATCTACCCCGGCCTGGCCCTCGCCTCGGCGATCCGCCGCCAACGGCCCAACGCGGCCATCACCTTCGTGGGGACGAAGCGGGGCCTCGAGCAGCGCATCGTTCCAGCCGAGGGCTACCCGCTCGCCTTGGTCGGCATGGTTCCGTTCACTGGTCGCTACCGGGCCATCTTCCCCGCCGCCCTGCTGCGGGCGGGCGTGCAGGCCAACCGCGTCCTCCGTCACGAGCAGGCGTCGGTCGCGGTGGGCATGGGCGGCTACGCCAGCGCGCCCCTCATCCTCGGCGCGTGGATGGGACGGGTCCCGTCGTTGGTGCACGAGTCGGGCGCCATTCCCGGCAAGGCCAACCTCCTCACTGCTCGCCTGGCCACCGAGATCGCCCTGGCGTACGAGGAAGCGAGGAGCGCGTTTCCGCGTGGCGAGCGGGCCAGAGTGGTGGGGATGCCGCTCGACGAGACCAAGACCACCCTCGACCGCCATGCTCGGCGCCCAGCCGCCCGCCGCGCCCTCGGCCTGCCGGCCGACGCCTTCGTCGTCTTCGTGACGGGCGGCAGCCAGGGCGCGGCCTCGTTGAACAACGCCGCGGTGGGGCTCGGGGCCCGATGGCGGGAGCGCGACGATCTGCGGGTGCTGCTGAAGGCCGGTGCGACCCACGTCGAGCAGGTCGAGAAGGAGCTGGCGGCCAACGGCGGGGCGGCGGCCGTGCGCTGCGTCTCCTACATCGAGCACATCGAGGATGCCTACGCGGCGGCCGATCTGGCCATCAGTCGGGCCGGTGCGGGCAGTGTGGCCGAGGTGGCGGTCATCGGCCTGCCCACCATCTTCGTGCCTTATCCGTTCGCCACCGATGACCATCAGACCATCAACGCCAAGGGATTAGTCGAGGCCGGCGGCGCCCTGCTGGTCAACGACGCCGACGCCACCGCCGACCACCTCGGGCCCATCATCGAGCGGCTGGCCGCCGACCCCGACGAGCTCACCCGCATGGAGACGGCGGCGCGCGCCGTCGCCCGTCCCCGCGCCGCCGACGACTTGGCGGCCATGGTCCTCGAGCTGGCTGGCGAGGGAAGGGTGGCCGCCTGATGGCGGCCCGCCGCCCCGAGCTGATCGCCGTCAAGGACACAGCCACCGCGGCGGCCGCCGTCGCCGCCGTGCCCGGCTCCCCCCCCCTGCGGGCGGTCGTGACGGGCCGGGGCGGGAAGGTGGTCGGGACGGTGACCGACGGCATGTTGCGCCGGGCCTCGCTGAGCGACGGCTCGCTGTCGATGCCCGTGGCCTCCGTCATGGCCCGGCGCCCGCTCACGGCCTCGGCCAAGACCAAGGCGGCCGCCCTCGACGCCCGGCTGCGCGAGCACCGCGAGCGCTCCCTCGCCCTGCTCGATGACAACGGCAAGGGTGTCGGTGTCCGTCGTCTGGCCGACCGGCAGGTGACCGACGCCGTGCTCATGGTCGGCGGACGGGGCGAGCGTCTGCGGCCCCTCACCGACAAGGTCCCGAAGCCCCTGCTGCGCCTCGGCGCCAGCACCATCCTCGAGCGCCTCATCACCATGCTGGCCGGGGCCGGCGTGACCGACGTCTACCTCACCTTGAACTACAAGGCCGACGCCTTCGAGGAGCGGCTGGGCGACGGTGCCGCGCTGGGGGTGACGATGCACTACGTCCGGGAGCAGAAGGCGTTGGGCAGCGCCGGGGCCCTGTCGCTGGTCGCCGACCAGGTCAACGGGCCGTGCTTCGTGGGCAACGGCGACATCGTCACCACCGTCGACTTTTCGGCTCTCTTCGACTACCACTGGCACCACGGCGGGGCACTCACCATCACCGGCGTCGAACATCTCTCCCACATCCGGTTCGGCGTCTTGAGACTGGCCGAGCACCACGTGCTGGCGATCGACGAGAAGCCCTCGCGGCGCGATCTGATCAACGCCGGCATGTACGTGCTCGAGCCCGAGGTCATGCGCTTCGTCCCCCAC
>JAUTXA010000073.1 GCA_030838265.1 Actinomycetota bacterium
GCCAGTTGAAGGCCTGATGGATGAGCGGCACCACCGACGAGCGCCGGCCGCCGAAGAGGATGGCGTCGATGGGCACTCCCTTGGGGTCCTGCCACTCGGGGGCGATGGCCGGGTCCTGCGAGGCGGGGGCGGTGAAGCGGGCGTTGGGGTGGGCGGCCGGCTTGTCGGCGCCGGGGGTCCAGTCGTTGCCCTGCCAGTCGGTGAGGTGAGCGGGCGGCTCGGAGAGGCCCTCCCACCACACGTCGCCGTCGTCGGTGAGGGCGGTGTTGGTGAAGATCGAGTTGCCCGAGAGCGTGAGGATGGCGTTGGGGTTGGTCTCGGTCGAGGTTCCCGGGGCCACGCCGAAGAAGCCGGCCTCGGGGTTGATGGCGTAGAGGCGGCCGTCGTCGCCGAACTTCATCCAGCAGATGTCGTCGCCGACCGTCTCGACCTTCCAGCCCGGAAGGGTGGGGACCAGCATCGCCAGGTTGGTCTTGCCGCAGGCCGACGGGAACGCGCCGGTGACGTAGCGCGTCTCACCGGCGGGGGACGTGAGCTTGAGGATGAGCATGTGCTCGGCCAGCCACCCGTCGTCGCGCGCCATCACCGATGCGATGCGCAGGGCGAAGCACTTCTTGCCGAGGAGGGCGTTGCCGCCGTAGCCCGACCCGTAGGACCAGATCTCGCGCGTCTCGGGGAAGTGGACGATGTACTTGTTGTCGGCGTTGCACGGCCACGGCACGTCGGCTTGGCCTTAGGCCAGCGGGGCGCCCACCGAATGCAGACAGGGGACGAACGTGCCGTCGGCACCGAGCACGTCGAGGGCGCCCTGGCCCATGCGGGTCATGATCCGCATGTTGGTGACGACATAGGGCGAGTCGGTGAGCTGCACGCCGATGTGGGCGATGGGCGAGCCGAGGGGCCCCATCGAGAAGGGAACGACGTACATGGTGCGACCCTTCATCGACCCCTTGAAGAGATCGGTGAGGGTGGCCTTCATCTCGGCCGGCTCACGCCAGTTGTTGGTGGGGCCGGCGTCGGCCTCGTCGGCCGAACAGATGAAGGTGCGACCCTCGACCCGGGCCACGTCGCCGGGGTCGGACGCGGCCCAGTAGCTGTTGGGGCGCTTGGCCTCGTCGAGGCGGGTGAAGGTGCCGGCGTCGACCAAGGCCTGGGCCATCTGGTCGTACTCATCGGCGCTGCCGTCGCACCACACCACTTGATCGGGCGTGGTGAGCGCGGCGATCTCGTCAACCCAGGCCAGAAGCTTCGGATTCGTGGTCAAAGGGGTCGTCGAGCTCACGTTGCACCTCGCTGTGCCGGAGAGGGGTGGTGGATCAGCCTATTTGTGTGACCGACGGCATACCCAATTCGGCGGGGTTCAGCGCGGCGGGGTGGGCGGCTCACCAGGCGTGCCCATGTCGACCTCGGAGCCCAGGCGCAGCCGGGTGGCCAGGCCCTCGTCGTCGAGGTCGAAGATGACCCGCTGGCCCTGGCGCAGCATCCGGAAGACCGAGCCGGTGAGGGCGTTGCCGGCCAGCTCGTACTCCGAGCGGTCGAGATCGCGCACGACGACGCCGATTCCGGTCAACGGCTCGTAGGACTTCACCACGCCTTGCATCGGCCGGGGACAGTACCGTCGGTTCGCCATGCCCGGCGAGTTCGAGGCCATCGACCGCATCCGCCGCCTCTTCCCCGATCCGCCGGCGGGAGAGGTGTGGATCGGCGACGACGCGGCCGTCCTGCCCGGTGGCCTGCTGGTGGCGGCCGACGCCCTGGTCTACGGACGCCACGTCCTTCCCGACGCCCCCCTCGACGACCTCGGGTGGAAGGCCATCGCCACCAACGCGAGCGACATCGCGGCGATGGGGGGTCGCCCGACCCACTGCCTGGTCACGGTGGCGGGGCCCGCCGACACAAACCTCGACCTGCTCTACGCGGGGATCGCCGAGGCCACCGCCGTGTATGGCTGCCCAGTCGTCGGTGGCGATCTGGTGAACGCCTCTGAGCTCACGGTCTCGGTCACCGTCCTCGGCACCACGGACGGACGGGCGCCGGTGCTGCGCTCGGGGGCTCGGCCCGGCGACCTCATCTACGTCACCGGACCGCTGGGCGGGGCGGCGGCGTCCGGCTATCGGGTGCGGCCGGTCGCCCGGGTCGCGGAAGGGATCGCGGCCGCAGTGGCCGGAGCGACGGCCATGATCGACGTGTCGGACGGGCTGTTCGCCGACCTGAACCACCTCCTCGAGGCATCGGGCGTCGGCGTCGGCTTGGCCCCGATCCCGATCGCACCCGGTGCCACCGCCGAGCAGGCCATGGGCGGGGGAGACGACTACGAGCTGGTCTTCGCCGCGCCGGCCCACGCCGAGGTTGCCGGCATCCGCATCGGCCGGTGCACCGACGACGTCAGCCAGCGCCCGACGTCCACCGGGTGGGAGCACACGTGGAGGTGACGGGTTGACGCGGCCCATCGCCCTGACCATCGCCGGCTCCGACTCGAGTGGGGGAGCCGGGGTGGCCGCCGACCTCAAGACCTTTGCCGCCCTCGGCGTGTGGGGGCGGTTGGCCATCACCGCGGTGACCGCCCAGGACAGTGCCGGCGTCCACGCCGTCGAGCCCGTGTCGGTCGGCGTCGTGGTCCGTCAGATCGAGGTGGCGGCGGCGGGCGCCTCTGCTCTGAAGGTCGGCATGCTGGCCAACGCCATGATCGCCCGTTCTGTTGGCGATGCCCTCGGCCGCATCCAGCCCCGCAACCTGGTGGTGGACCCGGTCGTGCGATCGTCGTCGGGCGCGATCCTGCTCGAGGGTGGAGCCGACGTCCTGCTGCCCATGTTGGGGCTGGCCGCGGTCGTCACGCCGAACCTGGCCGAGGCCGCGGCCCTGCTCGGGGTCGCCCCGGCGGCGACGAGGGACGAGATGGCCGAGCAAGCCACCGCTCTCGCCCGTCGCACCCAGGGCGCAGCCCTCGTCACTGGTGGACATCTCGACGGCGACACTGCGGCCGACGTCCTCGTGAGCGACGGAGGCGACCGCGTCACGTGGCTCGAGGCGCCCCGCATCGAGGGGGGCGACCTCCACGGGACGGGGTGCGTCCTGTCGGCCGCCATCGCCGCCGAGCTGGCCAAGGGCGTGGGCCTGGTCGCGGCCTGCCGCCACGCCAAGTCCTTCACCTCGGCCGCCATCGAACGCGGCATGGCGGCCGGCCTCGGCTCGGTCTCGCCCTAACCGGGCGGCTGACAAGGGCCGGGTGTGGCGCGACGATGGGGACGTGGCGTCGACCGCCGGACCCGACCTCGAGACCCTCGACCTGGGTGAGACGCCGGGCCACGAGCCGCAGCAGCGGCCCCACCCCCTCGGCATGCGCGACGTCATCGACGCGGTGGCCCAGGCGGCGCGCTACGCCCTCATCGGTGGGGCGGTGGCCGTGGCCGCCATCTTCGGTTTCCTCGTCGGCAAGGCCAACCGCCCGCCCGAGATCAACCGATCACCTATCTCGGCCACCGGCGTCCTCTGGGCCTGCGGCGGAACGATGTCGGGCACGGTCTACGTCGGTGGCCTTCCCCCGGGCGAGGTCGAGCTCACGATCGGCCACCACATGATGGTGGGCGCCGACTGGCCCGCGTTCGAGGTCTCCGATGCGCCGACCCGGTTCGCGGTGTCGCCGGCCGGCGAGATCCATCCCAACGTGCAACTCCCAGACTCTGGCGGCGGTCCGCAGATCTCGCTCGAGGCTCAGACGGCGGACGGCACGACGGTCGCCAAGACCACGATCCTGCGCGTCCCCTGCGCCTGACGGCGTCAGAACCGAGCCCGCAGTGGGGGCTAGTGGGCGGCTTTTTGGATCTTGCCGGCGCGCAGACAAGAGGTGCAGACGTTGACCCGCTTCGTCGTCTTGCCCACGATGGCCCGGACGCGCTGGATGTTGGGGTTCCACCGGCGCTTGGTGCGCCGATGCGAGTGGCTGATGCTCATGCCGAATGAGGGATGCTTGCCGCACACCTCGCACACCGCTGCCATGTCGCGCACCTCTGACCGCTAAGCCTGTTGGGGACCCAAAGACGATAGCACCGACCCCATCGAGCCCGCCTGCTGGCCGAGGAGCCGTCGCTGGTGACGGTTAGCATCCGACGCATGGCCACGCTCGAGCGCCTGGGGGCAGACGACCTCAAGTTGGTCATCGCTGCCTTCCGTGACGCTCTGCGCACCCACAAGGAGCGGGTCAACCGCCTGAACGTGTACCCCGTCCCCGACGGCGACACCGGCACCAACATGAGCCTCACGCTCGAGTCGGTGGTGACCGAGCTCGACGGCACCGGCGACATGGCCGAGGTCTGCAAGGCCATCAGCCACGGGTCGCTCATGGGGGCGAGGGGCAACTCCGGCGTCATCCTCAGCCAGATCCTCCGGGGCATCGCCGAGGTGTGCAAGACCTGCGAGTCGGTCGGGGCCAGCGACATCGCCGAGGCCTTCGAGGCGGCCAGCACGGCGGCCTACGCCGCGGTCATGCGGCCCGTCGAGGGAACGATCCTCAGCGTGTGCAAGGCCACGGCCGAAGGGGCCCGCAAGGCGGTGGCCAACGGCAGCACCGACCTGCTCGGCGTCCTCGACCAGGCCCGCACCTCGGCGGCCGAGGCCCTCGACCACACGCCCGAGCAGCTCCCCGTCCTCAAGCAGGCAGGGGTGGTCGATGCCGGGGGCGCCGGCTTCCTGCTCCTCCTCGACGCCGCCCTCCACGTGGTCGACGGCCGGCCCCTGCCCGAGGTCGGCGACATGGCCGACGCCACCGAGCTCGACCTCGGCAGCCTCGACGACGCCGAAGACGCCCTCGAAGCCGTCCACGACTCGGTCAGCGACCTCCGCTACGAGGTCATGTACTTCCTCGAGGCCGACGACGAGACCATCCCCGCCTTCAAGAACGTGTGGGCCGGCATCGGCGACTCCATCGTCGTGGTGGGCGGCGACGGCATCTGGAACTGCCACATCCACACCGATGACATCGGCGCCGCCGTCGAGGCCGCCCTCGAGTGCGGCCGGCCCCGCAAGATCCGGGTCACCGACCTCATGGAGCAGGTCGCCGAGGAGCGCTGGGTCCGCGAGGCGGTGCCCAACCAGGACGAGCTCGACATGACCCCCGTCCCCACCGCGGTGGTGGCCGTGGCGACGGGCGACGGCATCCGCCGCATCTTCCACTCCCTCGGCGTGCACCAGGTCATCGCGGGCGGGCAGTCGATGAACCCGTCCACCGCCCAGATCCTCGAGGCCGTCGAGGCGGCGCCGGCCGACGAGGTCGTGATCCTGCCCAACAACAAGAACATCATCGCCGTGGCCGAGCAGGTCGACTCCCTCACCAGCAAGACGGTGAAGGTGGTGCCCACCACCGGCATCCCCGACGGCTTCGCGGCGTTGCTCGAGTTCGACCCCGAGGCGTCGGCCGACGACAACGCCACCGCCATGGCCGACGCCGCGGGACGGGTCATCGCGGCCGAGATCACCAAGGCGGTGCGCGACTCGTCGAGCGACGCCGGTGCCATCAACGAGGGCGACTTCCTCGGCATCACCCGGCAGGGCATCCAAGTCGTGAACCGAGACCTGGTGGGAACGGCCACCGCCCTGCTCGACCAGCTCGTCACCGACGACCACGAGATCGTCACCCTGATCGAGGGCGAGGGGGCCACCGCCGGCACGACCCGGGGCATCACCGAGTGGCTCGACGAGCACCGGCCGGGGGTCACGGCCGAGATCCACCACGGCGGCCAGCCCCTCTACCCCTACCTCCTCTCGATCGAATAGCGGCGTGGCCACGCCCCTCAGCAGGTTGGCGGCGCTGGACGTGACCGAGCTGCGCGGCGTCGGGACCCAGAAGGCCAAGGCTCTGGTCGAGATGGAGATCGAGACCGTTCTCGACCTGGTGATGCACTACCCGCGGCGCTACATAGACCGCACCCAGCAGGCCGAGATCAAGGAGCTGCGGCCCGGCCACGAGGTCATGGTGTTGGCCGCCGTGAAGCGCGTCTCGAAGCGCCGCACCCGCCAGGGCCGCAGCCTGGTCGAGGTCGACGTCTTCGACGGCAGCGGCTACCTCAAGGTCACCTTCTTCAACCAGCCGTGGCGGGAGCGCCAGCTGTCGGTCGGCACCGAGGCCGTGTTCTTCGGCAAGGTCGACCTCTACAAAGGCCGCAAGCAGATGACGAGTCCGGTCGTCGACCTCATCGGCGACCAGACCGGTCGCATCGTCCCTATCTATCCGCAGTCCGAGAAGGCGGGTCTGACCACGTCCGAGCTCTCGGGATGGGTCGACGAGGCCCTGCGCCGCGTCCCCGAGTTCGTCGACCCGCTGCCCGAGTCGTGGCGGGACCGGCTCGACCTCACCGATCGCACCTGGGCCTTCGGCGCCATCCACCACCCCGAGTCGATGGGCGAAGCCCAGGCGGCCCGCAAGCGGCTGGCCTTCGACGAGCTCCTGAGGTTGCAGACCACGTTGGTGATGCGCAAGCGGGCCGTCGAGCGCGAGTCGAAGGGCATCCGCCACGTGGTCGACGGCGAGCTCGTCCCTCGGTTTCACGCTGCGCTGCCCTTCCCATTGACCAATGCCCAGCGCCGAGCCATCGCCGAGATCGCCGACGACCTGGCCGGCCCCCACCCCATGCACCGCCTGCTCCAAGGCGACGTGGGTTCGGGCAAGACGGTGGTGGCGGTGAGCGCCCTGCTCATGGCTGTCCAGGGTGGGTACCAGGGCGCCCTGATGGCACCCACCGAGGTGCTGGCCGAGCAGCACTTCCTCGGCATCCGAGCCTTGCTGGCCGACCTGCAAGTGCCGGACTCGGGCGGCAGCCTCTTCGCCGATCGACCGCTGCGCGTCGAGCTCCTCACCAACCGCACCACGGCGACCGAGCGGGTGCGACTCCACGAGGCCCTGCTCGACGGCGGCGTCGACATCCTCATCGGGACCCATGCCCTCATTACCGAAGGCGTCGCCTTCAAGGCCCTCGGCGCCATCGTCATCGACGAGCAGCACCGCTTCGGCGTCGAGCAGCGGGCCGCCCTCCGCGGCAAGGGCGACGACCCCGACGTGCTGGTGATGACGGCCACCCCGATCCCGCGCACGGCGGCCATGACCGTCTACGGCGACCTCGACATGACGGTGCTCGACGAGCTGCCGCCGGGCCGCACCCCCGTCCGCACCGAATGGGCCCGCGGCGACCTCGAGGAGGCGGCGGCGTGGGCCAAGGTCCAGACCGAGGTGGCGGCCGGCCACCAGGCCTACGGGGTGTGCCCGCTCATCGACGAGAGCGAGAAGATCCAGGCCCGCTCGGCCACCGAGGAGCACGACCGGCTCCAGGCCGAGGTCTTCCCCGACCTGCGCCTCGGCCTGCTGCACGGGCAGATGCCGTCGAAGGAGAAGGAATCGGTGATGGCCGACTTCCGGCGCGGTGAGCTTGACGTCCTTGTCTCGACCACGGTGATCGAGGTGGGGGTTGACGTCCCCAACGCCACGGTCATGGTCATCGAGAGCGCCGACCGCTTCGGCATCGCCCAGCTCCACCAGCTTCGGGGCCGGGTGGGACGCGGCGCCGACGTGTCGTGGTGCTACCTGCTCGGCGAGTCGGGCACCCCCGAGGGCGAGGCGCGCCTGCAGGCCATGGTCCGCACGACCGATGGGTTCGAGCTGGCCGAGGTCGACCTCGAGCTGCGGGGCGAGGGTGCCATCCTCGGCACCAGGCAGAAGGGCCGCAGCGACCTGCGTCTGGCCTCGCTGCGGAGGGACAAGGATCTGGTGGCCCAAGCCCGCGAGGTCGCCTTCGACATCGTCGACGCCGACCCGATGCTGCAGGCCAACCCTGACCTGGCCGACGAGATCGGCCTGCTCATCGACGAGGAGGAAGCAGCATTCCTGTTCAAGAGCTAGCGGCGGTCGTCCTCGCCGCCGGGGCGGGCACCAGGCTGAAGCCGCTGACCGACCTGCGGCCCAAGGCCCTCTGCCCGGTCAACAACCGCTTCCTCGTCGACCTGGCCATCGAGCGGGCGCGGGCCGTCACGCCCCACGTGGCCGTCAACGTCCATCACGGTCGGGCCCTGATGGAGGCCCACCTGCGGGGCAAGGTCCACCTGTCGATCGAGGAGCCCGAGGCCCTCGGGACGGCGGGGGCTCTCGGCTTCCTGCGCGAGTGGATCGCGGGACGGGCCGTCTTCCTTCAGAACACCGACGCCTGGCACGAGGCCGACATCGCCGCCTTGCTGGCCGACAAGTGGGACGAGGAACGGCCTCGGTTGCTGGTGGTGCGCGACGAGGAGCGACCCGACTTCGACCACCGCTGGCGCTACGCCGGCGCCGCCCTGCTGCCGTGGTGGACGGTGCGCGAGCTCGAGCCCGAGCCGAGCGGGCTGTGGGAGGTCTCGTGGCGCGAGCTGCGTCGCCAGGGGATGCTCGACCTCATCCGCCTCGACGGACCGTTCTACGACTGCGGGACACCGGCCGACTACCTGGCCGCCAACCTGGTCGCATCGGGGGGCGAGAGCGTGATCGGGCCCGGCGCCGTCGTCGATGGTGAGGTGGTGCGCTCGGTGGTCTGGTCAGGAGCGGTGGTGGGCGAGGGTGAGCGCCTGTTCCACGCCATCCGGGCCAGCCAAGACGTGACGGTGCAGGTGCCGCCATCCTGACCCGGGCTCTCCACGTGGCCTACCGGCTGCGCCGCTTGTGGTGGCGCGTCGTCCGGCCCGTGATCGTCGGGGTGCGCGTCGTCGTGCGCGACGACCAGGGCCGGTTGTTGGTGGTGCGCCACCGCTATGGCCGCGACGTGCTGCACCTTCCCGGCGGCGGCGTGAAGCGGGGCGAGAGCCTGCCCCAGGCCGCGGCGCGCGAGCTGGGCGAGGAAGGAGGCGTCGACGTCGACCCTGACTCCCTCGTGCTGGTCGGGGCCTACACCGGCTTCCGGGAAGGATCGACCAACCACGTCATCGTCTACGAGGCGCCGGAGTGGACGGCGGGCGAGGTGCACGCCTTCGAGATCGCCGAGACGCTGTGGGTCGACCCCGCCGACGAGACGGTGAAGCTGTCGGGTGGCACCCGCCGCCGGCTGGCCGAGCTGGCCGGCGCCCCCCGCTCGTCGAAGTGGTGACAGGGGAGGACGCCGCCCGATCCCTCTCAACCTCCAAACCCTTTCCCCACCGTTTCCCC
>JAUTXA010000089.1 GCA_030838265.1 Actinomycetota bacterium
CCGGACGATGGGTGGCGCAGGTCGAGGGCCTCGATCAGGCCTGAGCCGCCTGCCGCTCCCACCACTGGGCTAGCCGGCGGCGGGCCTCGTCCTCGCCCAACGGCCCTTCGTCAAGGCGCAGCTCGAGCAGGAAGGCGAGGGCCTGACCGACCTCGGGGCCAGGCCGCAGACCGAGCTGCTCCATGACCTGCACCCCGTTGAGGTCGGGGCGGATGGCCTTGAGCTCCTCCTCGGCAGCCAGCTCGACCAATCGGGACTCGAGCTGGTCCATGCGGTGGGCCAGCTCGGCTGCCCGTCGCTGGTTGCGCGTTGTGCAGTCGCAGCGAGTGAGCTCGTTGAGACGGTCGATGAGGTCGCCGGCGTCGCGGGCGTAGCGGCGCACCGCGCTGTCGCTCCACACGTCGGACTGGTAGCCGTGGAACCGCAGGTGCAGCTCGACCAGGCGGGTCACCTGCTCGATGTCGTCGTTGGCGTAGTGCAGGGCCCGCATGCGGTCTCGAGTCATGCGGGCGCCGACCACCTCGTGATGGTGGAACGAGACCCCCTCGGGGCCGATCGACCGCGTCTTGGGCTTGCCCACATCGTGGAAGAGGGCCGCCAGACGGAGGATCCGATCCTGGCTCGCCCGCTCGACGACGGCGATGGTGTGGGCCAGCACGTCCTTGTGGTGGTGGATGGGATCCTGCTCGAGGGCCAGGGCCGGGAGCTCGGGCAGGAACTCGGCCGCCAGCCCCGTGTGCACCAAGAACCACAGGCCGGCGCCCGGCTGATCGACCACGATGAGCTTGTCGAGCTCGTCCCTTATGCGCTCAGCCGACACGATCTCGATGCGGGCGTGCATCGACCGAACCGCTTCGACGACGTCGTCGTCGGGTACCAGGCCGTAGCCGGCGATGAACCGGGCGGCGCGCAGCATCCGCAGAGGGTCGTCGCTGAAGGACTCCTCGGGCCGCAGCGGCGTGCGCAGCCGGTGCGCAGCCAGATCGGCGACACCGCCGAAGGGGTCGACGAGCTCGGCGGCGGGCAGCTCGAGGGCCATGGCGTTCACCGTGAAGTCGCGCCGGGAGAGATCAGCCTCGACCGCATCGGCGAACACGACGTCGGGCTTCCGCGAGTCGGGGCTGTAGGCCTCGGCCCGGTGGGTGGTGATCTCGTAGACCTGGTCACCCTTCTTGGCGCCGATGGTTCCGAAGCGCTTCCCCTGGGTCCACACCACGTCGGCCCAGCCTCGGACCAGCGCCTCGATCTCGTCGGGACGGGCGTCGGTGGTGAAGTCCAAGTCGGGCTCGGCCCGGCCCAAGATGGCGTCGCGGACCGCGCCACCGACCAGGTAGAGGCGGTGGCCCGCGGCGCGGAAGATCTCGGCGGGTTCGGCCGTCGCGTTCACCAACGGCCGCAGTCGCTCAGGGATCACGGCTCCCGAGGGTAGTGGCGGTCCCCCGTCACCTCTCAGCCGATATGGGTCGCCTCAGAAGGCCGAGAGGAGGCCAGCCTGCTGCAGCGCGATGCGGAAGTCGTGGGGGTGAGAGGCGGCGGCGAGGGCGTCGCGCAGGCCCACCAAGCCGTTCTTGTAGAGGTTGAACAGGCTCTGGTCGAAGGTCTGCATCCCGTAGTACTCGCCGTCGGCGATGACGTCCTCGATGGTCTCGTCGGTCTGGTCCGGCTCGACGACCCGGTCGAAGATCCGACCCGTCATGACCATGACCTCGACGGCCGGCGTCCGACCCTTGCCGTCGGCTCGCTCGAGAAGGCGCTGGCTCACCACTCCCCGCAGCGACGACGCCAGGGTGAGGCGAACCTGCTTCTGCTGGAAGGGCGGGAAGAAGTCGACGATTCGATTGACCGTCTCGGTGGCGTTGGTGGTGTGGAGGGTCGAGAGCACGAGGTGGCCGGTCTCGGCCGCCGACAGGGCGGCCCACACCGTCTCGGGATCGCGCAACTCGCCGATGAAGATCACGTCCGGGTCCTGACGGAGCACCCGCTTCATGGCGTTGGCGTAGTCGCGGGTGTCGCTGCCGATCTCGCGCTGGTTGACGATGGCCTTCTTGTCGGTGTGCAGAACCTCGATCGGGTCCTCGATGGTCACCACGTTGCAGGCCCGGGTCTCGTTGATGTGATCGATCATCGAGGCGATCGTTGTCGTCTTGCCCGAGCCCGTCGGGCCCGTGACCAGGATCATCCCTCTCGGCTCCTCGGCCAGGCGCCGGACGACCGAGGGCAGACCCAGCGACTCGAAGCTCGGCGTGCCGGGCAGGACCTTGCGGAAGACCAAGCCGACCGTGCCCCGCTGGCGGAAGACGTTGACCCGGAAGCGACCGAGGCCGCTGACGGAGTGGGCGAAGTCAGCCTCGTTGGTGGTCGTGAACTCGTCAGCCCGTTCCTTGGGCATGATGGCGAAAGCCACGCGCTCGGCATCGACCGGCGAGACCACATCGAACGGCGTGGCCACCAGGTGACCATCGACGCGGATGCACGGCGGCGAACCGACCTTGACGTGCAGGTCGGAGCCTCGCTGCTCGACTGTCCATCGCAGAAGCTCGTTCAGATCCAACACTCGGCCACTCCGTTTCGCCGAATTGCCCCACCGACGCGTTCGTCGGCGCTTGGAGTTGCATCGGCCACTGGCGGCGACGACCTGAGCGCGGATCCTGTGCCTGGGGCGGCGGGTTCGAGGGGTCCGGGCCGGTAGGCTCGCTCCGAAGTGAGCGTGGCGAACGTCGACGTCATCCGCTGGGGGCGTGAGCGGGTCCGAATCAGCCCCTGGCGGGGGGATGCGTCGACCGCCCATTTGGCCCCCCTTCCCGGCGCCCCGGTGCCGTCGGTCGCCTTCTTGCGCCACTGCCTCGGCCTGCTCGCCGAGCAGGGCTACGACCGGGTGATGACGAGCGCCCTGTCTCCTGGCGAGGAAGCCACCTTCTTCGCCGCCGGGTTCTCGGTCCACGAGCGCCTCGAATTGCTGGCCCATGACATGCGGCGGCTGCCCAAGGCCCGTCCCCAGCGGTTGCGCCGCGGCCTGCGGGCCGATCAGGCCAACGTGCTGGCGGTCGATCGAGTCTCGTTCTCACCGTTCTGGCAGCTCGACGGCCCCGGCCTGGCCGATGCCATCCGGGCCACACCCCGAGCCCGGTATCGGTTGGCCGTCGACGATCGAGGGCGCGTCGTCGGGTACGCCATCACGGGCCGGGCCGGTCGTAGGGGGTACCTCCAGCGGCTGGCCGTCGACCCGGCGTGCCGGCGAGCGGGCGCCGGGACTGCCCTCGTCGTCGACGGCCTTCGGTGGCTCCGGCGGCGGGGAGTCGACCGGGCCGTGGTCAACACCCAGCCCGAGAACCAAGCCGCCCTCGACCTCTATGAACAGCTCGGCTTCCGCCGCCAACCCATCGGGCTCGCCGTGCTGACCGCCGGCACAGCATGAGGGGCCTCGCCCCCCGCGCCGCCCTGGTCGGCCTGCTCTTGGCCGGATCCCTCGCCTTCGCCGGCTCGCCCAACGCCGCGGCCCAGACCGCAGCCGCTGCCGCGGCTACCACGACCACCTCGGCCCTGGGCTCGGTCGCCACCATTCGCCTCGTCTCCCAGACGCCTTGGGTCGGGCAGGGGGGCGAGCTCGACCTCGGGCTCGTCGTCCAGTCGCCGGGACGCAGCGACGTCGAAGTGGCGGTCACCGTCCGCCAAGCCGTGACCTCGCGGTCGGCCTTCGCCCAGACCTTGGCCGGCCGCTTCTCCAGCGCGGTCATCGACGTCACCTCGGCGACGCTGGCCGAGCTCAAGCCCACGCCGACGGGGGGCGTCTTCGTCCGGCTTCCCGTGCAAGACCCCAGTCAGCCCCGAGACCGATCACGCCTCTTGCTGCGAAGCGCGGGCGTCTACCCCGTCGTCGTCGAGCTGCGCACGCCGGGTGACGGCCGGGTCCTCGATCGCTTCGTCACCCACCTGCTGTACGCCCCGACCGCGGCCAAGCAGAAGCTCGGCGTGGCCTGGGTCGTGCCCTTTCACGCCGCCCCAGCCATCGAGGCCGACGGCCGGCGCCGCCTTCCCCCGGCCACGGCGGCCGGCCTAGCCGGGCTCAGCCACTCAATCGCCAGCCACCCGACGGTGCCGCTCACCCTGGCGCCGACCCCCGAGACGCTCGAGGCGATGGGCAGCGACCGGACCGACGCACCCCCGGACGAGCCCGCCATCCCCCCACCGTCGCCCACCCGTCAAATCGTCACCGGGCCCTTCGTTGCCCTCGACCTGCCCGCGTTCGAGGGAGCCCTGGCCACCGAGCTCGTCGCCCAGACCACCAAGGGGACCGAGATCCTCACGACCGCCATCGGACGACGGCCCGACCTGCGAACCCGCGTCGTCGACGGCGCCCTGACCACTGACAGCCTGGCCCGGCTTCAGGCCCAGCAGGTCGACCGGGTCATCCTGCCCGAGCGCGACCTGGCGGCCATCGCCCTGCGCGTCACCCTGACCCAGCCGTTCCAGCTCGCCATCCGCCAAGGCAGCCGAGTCGATGCCGTGGCCGCCGACTCAGGCCTGACCGACCACTTCGTCACCGGTGGTTCGCAGGTCCTCGCCGCCCACCAGCTCCTGGCCGACCTGGCCGTTGTGTACTTCGACTCCCCGGGCCTGACCCGCGGCGTGGTGGCCCTGCCACCCCGGGCCTGGCGAGCCGACCCCTCCTTCGTCGACGCCGTGCTGGCCGGCTTGACCGCCAGCCCGGTCGTGCAAGGTCTGACGCTCGATCAGCTCTTCGAGACGGTGCCCGCGGCGCGGACCCCCCGTCGCTTGCCCCTGGTCCGGACCTTGAACACCTCCCAACCCTTTCCCAGCCTCCCAGCCGACCAGATCAACGCCACCCGGACGAGGCTCGACTCCTTCGGGGCGGTCCTCGACAGTGACAACCCTCTCTTCGGCTCGATCGACAGCACCCTGCTGGCCAGCGAGTCGGGCGACCTCCGCCCCGGCCCGCGCAACACCTACCTCCAGGCCATCAACCGGCGGATCCTCAGCCAGACCTCGCGGATCCGCGTCCCCAAGCCGCGGACGATCACCCTCACCTCCCGGTCCGGTGAGGTGCCGATCACAATCGTGAGCGACCTCCCCTACCCCGTGCACGTGGTCGTGCAGGTGTCGAGCGACAAGCTGCGCTTCCCTGCCGGGTCGACGAAACAGGTCGACCTGCTGCACGCCAACACCACGTTGCGGGTGCCGGTCGCGGCGCGGGCGTCGGGCACCTTCCCGCTCGCCATCCGCCTCGTCTCCCCCGACGGTCGCCTCATCGTGGGGGAGAGCCGCTTCACGGTGCGATCGAGTGCCTTCTCCGGCATCGGAGCCGTCCTGTCGATCGGCGCAATCCTCTTCCTGGTGGCGTGGTGGGTGACCCACATCGTGCGCCGACGGCACGACCGGCGGCTGCTCCCCGTCTCGGCATGACCGACCCGAACACCGCCACGGTCGAGCGCTTCTCCCGCAACACCCTTGTGATGTCGGTCGGAACCCTGCTGTCGCGTTTGACCGGCTTCGGCAAGGTGTTCGCCCTGGCCTACGCCTTTGGCTTCACCCGCCTGGCCGACACGTATCAGATCGCCAACACGACACCGAACATCGTGTTCGAGCTCGTGCTGGGCGGCGTGCTCTCCGGCACCTTCATCCCCCTCTTCGTCAACCGGCTGGCCAACAAAGACGAGGACGAGGCCTGGGAAGCCATCTCGGCTGTCGTCACCTTGTCGCTGGTGGTCATGGTCGGTGCCACCATCCTCTTCGCCGCCCTGTCGCCTTGGATCATCAGCCT
>JAUTXA010000090.1 GCA_030838265.1 Actinomycetota bacterium
TACACTGAGGCCGCGATGACGACCGGCACGTTGGCCAGCAAGGACGCACTCGGGCAGCACTGTCGCGATCAGCTCGCCGATCTGCGGGCCTTGGCCCACGAGCTGACCGAGTCGGAGTGGGAGACGCCGTCGCTCTGTGCCGGCTGGCGGGTGAAGGACGTCTACGCGCACCTGTTGTTCGGCCGGCTCGTCGGCCCGCTCTCTGCCCTCGCCGGGGTGGTCAGCCACAGGGGCAACATCGACAGCTACGTCGACGAGCGGTCGCGCCAGATCAGCGACGAGATGGAGACCGACGAGCTCGTCGCCACCTTCGATCAAGAGACGTCGCGCTGGCCCGAGCACGGCATCGCCGGTCTCGAGTCCAACAAGGCCAAGCTGGCTGACAACCTCGTGCACGAGCTCGACGTTCGTTGGCCCATCGGCCGGCGCCGCGACATGCCCTCGGCCCGTCTGGGCGCCGCCCTGACCGCGTCGTGCAAGACGAACATGTGGAAGAACTTCAAGCGCATCAAGGACCTGCGCTTCGAGGCCACCGACCTCGACTGGTCCTACGGCGACGGACCCGTGGTCACCGGCCCGGCCGAGAACCTGATGCTGGCCATCAACGGCCGCGCCGCCGGCTTGGACGGCCTTGCCGGTCCCGGTGCCGACGAGTTCGCCCGCCGCGTCGCTTGACCGGCTGCCCGTCCTATGGGCGAGCCTCGACCAACTCGTTCTCGAAAGCGAAGGCGGTCGCCGCGGCTCGGGACGTGACCTGGATCTTGGTGAAGATGTTGGACAGGTGTCGCGAGACTGTCTTCACGCTGAGGAAGAGGGCGGCCGCGATCTCGGCGTTCGAGAGCCCGGCGGCCACAAGGCGCAGGACCTCGGCCTCCCGCGACGTGAGGCCGGCCGGGAGTGGCGTCTGCGTGTCGCCGAGGACCGCCCGGGCATCAGCCCCGGCACCGATCTGCTCGAACAGGGCGACGGCGGCGGTGAAGGAGGCGATGGCGCCCGCCTCGTCTCCGCTCTCGCGCTGGGCCTGGCCCAGCAGGGTGCGGACGGTCGCCACCTCGTAAGGGACGCCGAGGGTCTCCCAGATGGCGAGCGCTTGTCGGAGGGTTGCCTGCGCCGCGTCCGGCTCGCGCTGGGCCAGCTGGACGCGGCCCCGGGTGACATGGGAGGTGGCGCGCACCATCGGTGTGTCGAAGGTGGCCGCCAGCCCGTCCAGCTCGACGACCGCATCCTCGGCGGCCGTGAGGTCGCCGGCCGCCACCGCCACGTGGGCGTAGATGGGGAGGAGCCGCGCTCGGGCCAACCCGTTCGTGGGCGTGTCCCGCAGGCAGCTGCCGATGATCGTCAGGGCGGCGTCTGTCCGACCCTGGGCCAACCGGACCAAGGCCAGCTCGCCGCACTGCCGGCCGCAGAGCGCCTGGGCCCGGGTGAATGCGTCCTCAGCCTGGTCGAGGTATCCGAGACGCCGCCGAATGTCTCCGACCTCGGCGTAGGCGGCGGCGCTGTTTGGGACGTGGCTGGCCATCAGCTCCTCGCTGGCCCGCACCGCTTCGCGCTCGGCCTCGACCAGGGACCCTCGTCGCTTGAGGACCACCGCCCGATGGACCCGGCAGATCCCGGGGAAGATGGCAAAGGGGTGCTGCTGCGACCACCGCATGGTCGCGTCGGTCCATTCCGCGGCCCGGTCGAGGTCACCGAGCTCCTCGCAGGCGCTGATGAGGCTGCAATACACCTTGCCCGTCGAGTACGGACTGAGCCGGCCCTCGACGGCGAACAGCATCGCCTCGTCGAGTTCGGCCATGCCCTCGGAGACCTCGCCCTGATCGATCAGGATTCGGCCGCGGGTCTGCAGCGCCTCGGCCTCAATGTTCGGGGTCCGCAAGCTCCGCCCCAGATCGACCACGCGGGTCGCGAGGGCCAAGGCCCGAGCCAGATCGCCGCCGCCGTGGGCCACCTCGGCCTCACGCAGCAACAGGGCGCCGTACTCGACGCATTCGGGGTCCGATGCCAGCGACCGCCGAGCCCGTCGCAACCAGGCTCCGGCGATGGCGGGGTGCGCGGCCATGCCGTGGTGCTCATAGAGCCAGATGGCGCACAGCCCCGCCTGGCGGTGGAGGCGAAGCTCGTCGAACAGGACGTAGGCCCGTTCGCGCTCTGCGATGCAGTCACCGAGGCGGCCCAGCCACCAGGACGCCTCGGCCACCATGTCAGCGCGGGCCGCCTCGAGCTCCGGACCCTCGACCACCGCGGCTCGACCGGCAGCGTACGCAGCCTGCCAGTCGTGCCGCGACAGCGCATCGCTCACCGTCGTCAGGTCATCGGAGCCCACCTGGTGATCTTCGCGTGGTTGTTCCGGCTCAGGCCGAGGGAGCGAGCTGGGCCGCCACGTGCTCGAGCACGGGACGAAGGTCGGCGGCGGGGCTGAACTCGAGAAAGGTGACGCCCTCGTCGGTCCACCCGGTGTGCCCGGCGGGCCAGTGGTACGCGTCCCCTGCCCGGCTGACCTCTTCGCTGCCGTCGGCGTAGCGAACCGTGATGGCGCCAGACAACACGTATCCCCAGTGGGGACATTGGCAGGCGTCGTCGGGGAGGCCCTTGAACAGCGGCCGGAAGTCGGCGCCGGCGGGAAGCGTCAGGTGGCGAACCAGTTGGCCGCCCCAGTCCTCGCCACGGGTGACGATCTCGCCGACTTCGAGCTCGACCTCGATCTCATGTTCAGCAGCGTGCATCTCCGTCTCCTTGTTCGGGCGCCTGGTAGCCCCAGCGCTCTGGGGTGATGGTGCGCTGGGCCGCGGCCCGTCCGCATCGGCCGCACACACCAGCGTGGTCGTCGTCCGTGTCGCTCTTTGGGGTGTTCGCCCCACGTCCGCGCCTCGCGGTCGACACCGAAATGGGGACGGTGGCCGAAGGCGGCCGCCTCCGGCTTCGCTCACACTGGAGGGGTGGCCGACAAGCGATCCCCCAGCGTGGCCGAGCTCATCGAGGCCGGTCGTGACCGAGAAGCAGCCGAGCTCGGCGTCCTGTTGCACCCTTCTCAACTGAACGGAGAACTCATGGATCCCGTGAGCCAGCTCGCCCTTCTCGCGCCGTTGCTCGGCGGTGTGGTCGCCAACATCACCGACGACGAGCTCGACCGACCGACGCCCTGCACCGAGTACACCGTCCGCGGCGTGCTCGAGCACATGATCGGCGGGGCCACTGCCTTCGCCGCTGCCTACCGCGGAGAGGCTGCGGGTGAGCCCGAGATGGGCGATGTCTTGGCCAACTTCGGCCCGGCTCTGTCGAGCCTCGGTGAGGCAATCGGGACCCCGGGAGCTCTGGACAGGACGGTTGCCGCCCCCTTCGGCGACGTCCCAGGCGAGGCGTTCGCCCGCTACGTCGTCCTCGATGGTCTGGTGCACGGCTGGGATCTGGCCACTGCGACCGGCCAGGCCTATGACCCGCCTGACGAACTTGTGGCTGCCGCCGAGGACTACGCCCGCGAGACCATCGAGCCGCTTCGCAACGGCCAGGCCTTCGGCGACGAGGTCGCGCCGGCCGCCGATGCCTCGCCCATCGAGCGGCTGGCCGCCTATACCGGACGGCGCCCCCTTAGGACGGCCACCCACTGACGGCTACCGCGAACCACCCGACCCGCCTTCTCCTACACTGTTCACTCCGCCAGCGCTCGTAGCTCAACGGATAGAGCATCTGACTACGGATCAGAAGGTTGTGAGTTCGAATCTCGCCGAGCGCGCTAGACCTTGTCTTGTTCCGGCTGTGCCTGGACAGAACAGTTTCAGCTGATGCTCGACAAGAGCTTCGGCTGAGGCTGGACACGACTCCGGCTGATGCTTGACAGCTCCTTTGGGCCGGCATCGCATTTGTGAGGCCGGTCGGGGCGTGCTCTCCACTCCTCTTCCGGGCAGCAACCCGAGAGGAACTTCATGCACGCCCTGCTACTCAGCTTCGGGGTCATCTTCGTGGCCGAGCTCGGCGACAAGAGCCAGCTCATGGCCTTGACATTCGCGGCCCGCTACAAGGCCGTTCCCATCCTCATCGGGATCACCGTTGCAACCGCCGTCGTGCATGCCTGCAGCGTGCTGCTCGGCGCCGCGCTCGGCGTCGCCTTGCCCACGAAGGCGATCGCGGTGGCTGCTGGTTTGGCGTTCCTGGGCTTCGCGGCCTGGACGTTGCGCGGGGATCGGCTCGACGAGGACGAGGCGGCGAAGGCGGACCGCGGGACGCGCTCGGCGGTGATCGCGGCGGCCACGGCGTTCTTCCTGGCCGAGCTCGGGGACAAGACGATGCTGGCCACCATCACGCTGGCCACCAAGGAAGGCCTCGTCGGCACGTGGTTGGGCTCGACGGTCGGCATGGTCGCGGCCGACGGGCTCGCCATCCTGGTCGGTCAGCAGCTCGGCGCTCGTCTCCCCGATCGGCTGATCCGTTTCGGCGCGGCCGGTCTCTTTCTCGTGTTCGGCCTCGTCTTGCTGGTCGAGGGTCTGCGCTGACCGACGCGGTTCCCGATTGACGCTGGGCGGGGCGCTGACGTATCGTTTTCGGAACGCTGTTCCACACAGCGGTACAGCACCGGAGACGGAGGTGGGCATGGGCATCCGGCAGGGCGGATCGGACCTGTCCATTGCCAACGGAGTCCGGGAGTTCGCCCGGGCCACGCCCGGCGCCACCGCGGTCATCGACGGGGACCGTTCCCTGACCTACGCCGCCCTCGACGAGCGGGCCAGCCGGCTGGCCAACACGCTGCTGTCCTCCGGGCTCAGCGCCGGGCAGCGCGTGGCCGTGTTGGCCGGGAACCGGCTCGAGTACTGCGAGATCGCGTGCGGTCTGGCCAAGGCGGGGCTGCCGATGGTCCCGCTCAACCCCCGGCTGACCGCGTCCGAGGCCGGCTTCATCATCGAGCACTCGGGCGCCAGCGCCCTGATCCTCGACGACGGACTCGCCGCCGCCGCGGCGCCGTCCACGGAGGCGGGTGCCTTCAAGCTGGTGCTGTCGATCGATGGCACCACCCTCGGCCTCGACTACGAGGAGACCCTGGCCGCGTCGGGCGCCGCCGACCCCCGCGCCGACCTGGCCGAGACCGAGCCCTTCTGCATCGCCTACACGTCGGGCACCACGGGCGATCCCAAGGGGGTGATGATCAGCCACCGAAGTCGGTCGCTGACCTTCTACGGCGCCGCCCTCGAGTGGGGCCTCGGTCCCGGCCGCCGCACCATCGCCGTCGCCCCGATGTACCACGGTGCCGGCTTCGCCTTCGGCTACGCCGCCGTCCATGTGGGCGGCACCGTGTCGATGCTGCGGGCCTGGGATCCCGAGGCGTTCCTCGCCCGGATCGCCACCGACCGACCCCACAGCGTCTTCCTCGTCCCGGCCCACGCCCAGATGCTGCGGGCCCTGGGCGAGGACGCCCTCGCCACCGCCGACCTCGCCGGCCTCGAGACGCTCTACTTCAACGCCGCTGCGCTTCCCCAGCCCCTCAAGGAGTGGGTGCTGGCCTCGGCGCCCGGCGTGGGCGTGCACGAGCTCTACGGCTCGACCGAGGCGGGCATCGTCACCGACCTCCGCCCGTCCGACATCGCCCGCAAGGTCAGCTGCGTGGGCGTCCCGTGGTTCATGACCGAGCTGCGTGTCATCGACGACGACGGCAACGTGGTCGAGGGTGAGGGGACGGGCGAGCTCTTCAGCCGATCGCCCTTCCTGATGAACGGCTACCACGACAACCCCGACGCCACCGCGGCCTGCACCACCGACGACGGCTTCCTCACCGCCGGCGACGTCGTGCGCGTCGATGACGAGGGATTCGTCCACATCATCGATCGCAAGAAGGACATGATCATCAGCGGCGGCACCAACGTGTACCCCCGCGAGGTCGAGGACGTCCTGCGCCGCCACCCGTCTGTGGTCGACGTCGGTGTGGTCGGGGCCACCTCCGAGACCTGGGGTGAGGAGGTGGCGGCCTTCGTCGTGCTCGCCGCCGGCACCGACCTCGACGAGGCCTCGCTCGACGCCCACTGCCGCCAGTCGCTCGCCGGCTTCAAGGTCCCTCGCCGCTACCGCGCCGTGGACGCCCTGCCCCGCAACGCGGCGGGCAAGGTGCTCAAGACCGACCTCCGGACACAGCTGCAGGACGCCGGGTGAGCGGTCCCCTCGCCGGGGTGCGCGTACTCGACGTCAGCACCGTGCTGGCCGGTCCCCTCGCGGCCCAGCTGCTCGGCGACTTCGGTGCCGACGTCATCAAGATCGAGCACCCCACGGCCGGCGACGGCCTGCGCACCCACGGCCGCTCGAAGGATGGGCACGGGCTGTGGTCGAAGATGGTGGGCCGCAACAAGCGCGTCATCGGCCTCTACCTCGGCGACACCGCCGGCGCCGACGTCTTCCTGCGGCTCGTTGCCACCGCCGACGTCGTGATCGAGAACTTCCGGCCCGGCACCCTCGAGCGCTGGGGCGTCGGCTACGAGCGCATGCGAGAGGTCAACCCCGACGTCGTGCTGGTGCGAGTCACCGGCTTCGGCCAGGACGGCCCGTACCGCAACCGGGCGGGGTTCGGCACCCTGGCCGAGGCGATGAGCGGCTTCGCGGCCATCACCGGCGAGCCCGACGGCCCGCCCACGTTGCCGCCCTTCGGGCTAGCCGACTCGGTCGCCGGCATCTCGGCCGCCCTGTCGGCGGTGATGGGCCTCTACCACCGGGTCGCCAACGGGGGGGCGGGGCAGTCGATCGACGTGTCGCTGCTCGAGCCGTTGATGACCGCCCTCGGGCCGCAAGCCATCACCTACGACCAGACCGGCGAGGTGCAGCAGCGCAACGGCAACCGCTCCCACAACAACGCGCCCCGCAACGCCTACCGCACCGCCGACGACAAGTGGGTGGCGGTCAGCGCGTCCGCGACGCGCATCGCGGAACGGGTGATGGTCCTCGTGGGCCGGCCCGACCTGGCCGACCAGCCGTGGTTCTCGTCTGGTACCGCGCGCGCGAGCCACGCGGACGAGATCGACGCGGCGGTGGGTGACTGGATCGCGGCCCGCACGAGCGACGAGGTCGTCGAGGCGTTCGATAAGGCGGAGGCCGCGATCGCGCCGAT
>JAUTXA010000098.1 GCA_030838265.1 Actinomycetota bacterium
TGGGCGACGACCACCGGTGATCGCCACCGAGCTGTCCAAGCAGCTCCGCCGCATGCGGACGTGGGTCTCGTTCGCCGGGCTGATGGCGCTCCCGATCATCGCCACCGTCGCCCAGAAGCTCGATCACTCCGAGCAGCAGGACCCGCGAGGAGGCGCCATCTTCGCCTTCTCCAAGTCGTCCGGGTTCAACAACGCCTTTGCCGCCCTCGCCTTCATGAGCTCGTTCTTCTTGGTGATCGTCGTGTGCTCGTTCGCCGGCGAGTCGGTGGCCGGCGAAGCGAGTTGGGGCACCCTCCGCTACCTCTTGCTTCGACCGGTCGGTCGCCTCCGCCTGCTGGGCCGGAAGGCGATCGTGATCGTCCTCATGACGCTGATCGCCACGTTGATCATCTCGTTGACCGGCCTCATCGCCGGCACCATCGCCTTCGGCTGGCACCCGTTGCGGCTGCCGCCGTTCGTCGACCTCACGCAATCGAGGGCTCTCGTGCGGCTCGGTCTGGCGACCGGCTTCGTCGTGGTCAACATGCTGAGCATCGCCGCCTTCGCCCTCTTCCTCTCGGTGATGACCGACTCAGCCGGCGGCGCCATCGGTGGCGCGGTGGCGTTCGCCATCGCTTCGCAGATCCTCAGCGGCATCTCGGCCTTGAAGTGGATCCGATACGGGCTGCCCACCCACTACTGGGACTCGTGGCAACCCTGGGTCTTCCTTCGCCACTACCCAGCCGCCGACATGGCGCGAAGCCTCGTTGTCACGCTGGCCTACGTGGCCGTCTTCGGGGCCCTGACGATGTGGCGCTTCCGCACCAAGGACATCTTGTCCTGAGCGATCGGGCGGTCAGCCCGCCTGCGAGCTCGGGATCTCCTGCCAGTCCGAGACGCTCCAGCTCGACGTGGTGATGGTGGCGATGGAGTCGTCGTAGTTCATGGTGAAGTTCGGGTTGCCGTTCACCCGGAAGGAGTTCACCGTGATCGAGCCGTCGATCGTCATCTGTCCGCCGTCGACCGTGAGGTCCACTTGGGGCGCATCGAGTACACCGTTCATGTTCACGGCGTGCGATCCATTGCCGACATCGAAGACGTCGGCGCCCACCTTCTCGATGATGAAGTCCTTGCCGTGGGTGCCAGCCCCGCGGTTGATGGTGGCGTCGGCCATGCTGACGCTGACGCCTGACCCGATGTAGATGACGACTGGTCCGTTGGTGACCGAGATCGTGCCGCTGAAGCTGACGCTCGTCACCCCGGGTGCCGTGCACTTGAAGGCGAGCCCGGCCTGACCGTTGATCGTCCCTGAGAAGGCACCGCCGGTCGGGCAGGCCTGGAACGAGGTCGGGACACTGACGGCGGTCGGGTGATACGGACCCACTACCTGCTTGCCGTTCCAGCAGCCGGTGCAGCTTCCGTTGGGCGTGTAATACACCTGGGCGTCGCCACCCGAGCCCGCCCCGCCGCCATTGAGGGTGATGCCGTGGTTCGAGGCCACGATGGCATTGCCAGTGTTGGTGGCGCCGCTCGTCGAGTTGTAGCTCTGGACGTTGAAGTTCCCGTTGCCGTTGAGGCGCAGGTCCTGCTCGGCGAAGATGGCGTAGGGATACCGGACGCTGCGCTTCACTGTGGACTGGACAGCGTGGGCCACGCCGTTGACGGTGCCCTTGGCCGTCACCGTCCACGTGTTGGTGTCGACCTTGTGGGCCGTATAGCTGAATGTGCTCCCCGTGGTCAGCGTCCCGGTCCCGGAGAAGTCGGTGCTCTGCACCTGGTCGATCTTGAAGAGGGCCTCGGACATGCCCCCGTCGGCCGCGGCCAGGGCGGCCGAGAAGTCCTGGGTGCGGCGGACGTTCTTCAGCGACGCCACCGACCGGGCCAGGATGGCGATCGAGAGAAAGGTCAGGATCATCATCACGCCCATGGCGAGGATGAGGCTGCCGCTCTCGTCACGGCGGGGGCGAGACATGGCGCGCATCAACATCCGGGTCCTCCTGGAAGGCGGTTGCGCAGCTCGACGTCGCTCTGCTCGGTGAACGGGACCGGGCCGGGGAAGGCGTCGGAGGCGACCGAGATGTGGACGCGGATGGCGCAGTTGGTGATATCGCCGACGGCCGCCGGGGTGAGCCCGGTCGTTGCCAGCTCGACCCCTGAGGCGTTGTAGTAGCGGAACAACGTGATGCCCTGATTGGCGTTCTCGACGTTGGTGAGCACGGTCTGGGTCGACGTGACCGTCCCGCCCGGCGCCGACAGGATGCCCCGGTAGAGCACCCGGTTGGACAGCCACCAACGGATGTACTTCTGGGTGCCGGTCGACGAGCCCAGGGCGACCTCGACCTTGGTGGCGTACTCACCGATGGTCGAGAGGGGCTCGACCGGATTGGCGGAGCGAAGGTCGCGGGAGACCTGGATGACGCCGAAGCGGACCAGCTCCTGGTTGCTGACCATCGACTGCTGCAGCTTCTCGTTGCGCATCGTCGAGGTCAGGAGCCCGAAGATCGACATGGTGAGGAGCCCGAGCATCATGGCGGTGATGCTGACCTCGAGGACGCTGAAGCCGCCTTCGCCGCGACCACGCCGCTCCCGATGCCGACGGAGGATGGCGGTCATCAGTTGGTCACCGTGAGCGAGATGGAGCCGATCTGGGTGCCCGTCGAGAGCAGTATCTGGATGATCTTGGCGCCGGTCGACCAAGTCTTCGTGTCGTTCTTGTCAAAGGTGTCAGTGAACGTTGCTCCACTCTGAGCGAGCGTGTACGTGGGAGGACTGGCATCGGTGGGGTACCTCACCTTGAGCCCGGTGCACGGCCCGGTCGTGTTGACCGTGACGACCAGGTTGGTATTTAGCTGGCCGTTGCTCTTCTTCTGAACGGTCGACGGCGAAACCGAGCCACTGGTCACCGCGCACGTGGGCGGCGGGGCGTCGGTCGCAGCCGACGCCTGGATCCAGTTGCTGGTCGCGCGGCCGAGCAGGCCGCGCACGCGGACCGTGTACGTCGTGCCCGACGAAAGGCCAGAGAGGGCATAGCTGAAGCTGGCGCCCGGCTGGTTGGCCGTGGCCTGCACCCAGGTCGTGCCGCTGTTGCTCGAGTACTGAACCTCCCAATAGGTCGGTGTGGGCGATCCGCCCGTCCAGGACACATCGATCTGGTGGGTGGGGTTGGTGGGGTTCTTGACCGCCGTCACGGTCCCTGCCGTCCCCGGCGTCACCGGTGCCGTCGTCGTGGTGGTGGCCACAGTGGTGGTGGTCGTGCCGGCCGGGCCGAGGCCGCCGGGGTAGACGCCGCCGTCCTGGCGCACGCTGTGGGTCCCGATCTTGTCGACCCACACGATCTGGGCGGTCACCCGCTTGTAGGCCTGGGTCACCGTTCCGAACGGGGCCCAGACGATGTCCCGGGTGATGGTGAAGACCTGGCCGTCGAAGGTGTATGGCGTGGTGGTGGGGGCGAACACGGGATTGCTGACCACCACCGTCGACTTGCTCTCGAACGTGGCGCGGTAGCCGGTCTGGCTGGTGGCGAAGCCGACCTGGGCGTATGGAGCCGAGCGCATGGCCTCGACCTCCTGGGAGGCCAGGGCGCTGGCGCGGGTGCGAGCCTCACCCATCGATGTCGTGCGCAGGGTGGAGAGGAACACGTTCATGGTCCCGAAGACGCCTACCGCCATGACGGTCATGGCCACGACGATCTCGACGATTGTGAAGCCGCGCTCCTCAGTCGGGGCGCGTCGGCGAAGCCTGGTCACGAGACGACGGCACACCTCCACAAATGCGACTTCGGCACGTGCCTGCATGCTCTTTAGGAAGGGTTCCCAGACTGGGCACCGGTAGATTTGCCGTGTGCTGCGCTACCTGACCGCCGGCGAGTCCCACGGACGGGCCCTGGTCGTCATCGTCGAGGGCCTGCCCGCTGGCTTGCCCATCACCGTCGCCGAGATCCAGGGCGAGCTGGCCCGCCGTCGCCTCGGGTTCGGACGGGGCCCCCGCATGCGCTTCGAGCAGGACGAAGTCACCCTTTTGGGCGGAGTCCGCCATGGCCTCACGCTGGGCTCGCCCCTGGCCATCGAGATCGCCAACACCGAGTGGCCCAAGTGGGAGGACGAGATGTCCCCGCACCCCGGGGCCACCGAGAAGGCCCTTACCCAGCCCCGTCCCGGCCACGCCGACCTGGCGGGCATGCAGAAGTACGGCTTCGGCGATGCCCGCAACGTCCTCGAGCGGGCGTCAGCGCGAGAGACGGCGGCGCGGGTTGCGGCGGGGACCTGCGCCAAAGGACTGCTGGCCCGGCTCGGGGTGCAGCTGCTCAGCCACGTGATCCAGCTGGGCCCGGTCGAGTCGAAGAGCGAGCGCCGCCCGACCCCCGATGACCTCGAGGCCATCGACGCTTCGGCCGTGCGCTGCTTCGACCCCGACGCCGAAGACGCCATGGTGGCCGAGGTGAAGGCGGCGGCCAAGGTGGGCGACAGCCTCGGCGGGGTGGTCGAGGTCCTGGGCTATGGCGTGCCGGTCGGGCTCGGTAGCCACGTGCACTGGGATCGCAAGCTCGACTCCTTGCTCGGTCAGGCCCTCATGAGCATCCAGGCCGTCAAGGCCGTTGAGATCGGGGAGGGCTTTGAGGTGGCGAGGCTGCGGGGCTCCGAGGCCCACGACGCCATCGCGTGGGATGACGAGGCCCAGTCCTACCGGCGCGAGAGCGATCGGGCCGGCGGGATCGAAGGCGGCATCTCGACCGGGTCACTGCTGGTAGCGCGCGCTGCCATGAAGCCGCTCGCCACCCTCAACCGGCCCGTCCTCAAGACGGTCGATGTGGTGACGAAGCAGGAGACGGTGTCGTTCAAGGAGCGCACTGACGTCACCGCCGTCCCCGCCCTCGGCGTGGTCGCCGAGACCATGATGGCCCTGGTTCTGGCATCCGAGGCCCTGCGAAAGTTTGGCGGCGACAGCCTCGATGAGGTGTGCCGAAACCACGATGCCTACGTGAGCTCCCTTGGTTGAGCGCATCCTGCTCATCGGCATGATGGGGGTGGGCAAGTCGAGCGTGGGCCAGGCCTTGGCTCATCGCCTCGGGTGGCCCTACCTCGACAGCGACCGTCAGGTCGAGGCCGCCACCGGGCGCAGCGTGAGAGAGATCTTCGAGGCCGACGGAGAGGCCGCCTTCCGGACCGAGGAGACGCAGGCGCTGGCCGCCGCCGTCGCCCTCTCACCCGCGGTTGTCGGGGTGGCCGGCGGAGCGGTCCTCGATCCTGGCAACCGCGAGCGGATACGCGCTGCCGGTCTGGTCGTCTGGTTGCGGGCGTCGATCGAGACCATGACCCAGCGAGTCGGTCGGGGTCGGGGTCGACCGTTGCTCGGTGACGATCCCGGGGCGGCCCTGCGGCGGCTCTACCCCGCGCGCCAGCCCCTCTACGAGGAGCTGGCCGAGGTCGTCGTTGACGTTGACGAGCTCGACGTCGAACAGGCCGTCGAGATGATCGTGGCGGCGCTCGGGTGATCGACCTCACCGTTGAGCTGGGTGAGCGCTCCTATCCCGTGGTCGTCGGCGGCGGGGCCCGTCACCGCCTTCTCGAGGTCTTGCCGACCGGTGCGCGCCGGGCCGCCATCGTGACCCAGGAGGCAGTGCAGGTCCCCGTCGATCCGGGCGTCGAGCACCGCACCTTCCTGATCGACGACGGTGAGGAGGCCAAGTGCATGGAGACGGTGGAGGAGCTCTGCCGATCGTTCTCCCGCTGGGGCCTGACCCGCAACGACGTGGTGGTGGCGGTCGGCGGCGGCGTGGTGACCGACACGGCGGGCTTCGCGGCGGCCGTGTATCACCGCGGGGTCCCCGTCATCCACGTGGCGACGACGTTGCTGGCCCAGGTCGACGCCGCCATCGGTGGCAAGACCGGCGTCAATCTGCCCGAGGGCAAGAACCTGGTGGGCGCCTTCTGGCAACCTTCGGCAGTGCTCTGCGACCTCGAGACGCTCGAGACCCTTCCGCCCGCCGAGTACCGCAGCGGCTTGGGGGAGATGGCCAAGTACGCCTTCCTCGGCGTCACGGGCCTCCGCGACCTCTCCCTCGAGGAGGCCGTCGCCGCCTGCGTTCGCTGCAAGGCCGAGGTGGTGGCGGTCGACGAGCGTGAGGGGGGCCGGCGGGCATTGCTCAACTACGGCCACACCCTGGCCCACGCCCTCGAGACGGCGGGTCAGTACGACCTGCGCCACGGCGAGGCCGTCGCCATCGGGCTGGTGTTCGCGGCTCGCCTCGCCCACCGGCTGGGGCGCGTCGGCGCGGAGCGGGTCGACGAGCACCGCCGCCTCGTCTTGGCCTACGAGCTGCCCACCGAGGTGCCGGAAGGAGCCGATCCCGAGGCGCTCTACGAGCTCATGACCAAGGACAAGAAGGCCACCGATCGCTGCACGTTCATCCTCGACGGGCCGGCGGGGCTCGAGGTGGTGCCCGGGGTGGCAAAGGACGTAGTGCTCGACGTGCTGGGCGGTGCGGCATGACGGGGCGGAGCCTGTTGCTGCTGTCGGGTCCCAACCTCAACCTGCTCGGCGAGCGCGAGCCCGAGATGTACGGCACCCAGACCCTCGACGACCTGGTGGCTGCGGCCCGCACGCGGGCGGCCGGCCGCGGCCTCGACCTGGTTCACCTTCAGTCGAACAGCGAGGCCGATCTGGTCGAGGCCGTGCAGGCGGCGCGGGGCAAGCACGTCGGCATCGTCGTCAACGCCGGCGCCCTCACTCACTACGGCTGGTCGCTCCACGACGCCCTGGCCACCTACGACGGGGTGATCATCGAGCTGCACCTCACCAACCCCGCCGCCCGCGAGTCGTGGCGCCACCTCTCGGTCCTCGCACCGGTGGCGCGGGGGACCATCGCAGGGGTCGGCGCCCAAGGCTACGAGTTGGCGATCGACGCGGCAGCAACGATTCTGGAGGCAACATGACTTCACAACTGGCACCCATGGACGTGGCCGGCCGCCTTCCCAAGCTGCGGGCGCGACTCGACGAGGCGGCGTGCGAGGCGCTGCTCGTGACCAACCTCGTCAACATCCGCTATCTGACGGGGTTCACGGGCTCGGCTGCGCTCCTGCTCGTCCTGCCCGACGAGCTGGTCTTCACCAGCGACGGCCGCTACAAGTTCCAGTCGGCCGAGCAACTGGCGGCGGCCGGCATCGATGCCACCATCGAGATCGGCGGGCCGGCCGAGCAGCAGAAGGCCATCGGAGCCGCCGCCACTGCCGTGACCCGATTGGGTCTCGAGGCCACCAACGTCTCCTGGTCACGCCAGCGGGCGTTCGACGCCGACTGGTTCCCCTCGTCCGAGCTGGTGCCGACCGAGGGCCTGGTCGAGACCCTTCGGCGCGTCAAGGACGACGGTGAGGTGGCGCGCATCAGCGAGGCCTGCCGCATCGCCGACGACGCCCTCAGCGCGACCAAGCATCTGCTGGCCGAGGGCGTGACCGAGGTCGAGTTCAGCCTGGCGCTCGACTTCGAGATCCGTCGCCTGGGCGCGTCCGGGAACTCGTTCGAGACGATCGTGGCGGCTGGCCCCAACGGTGCCAAGCCTCACGCCCGGCCCTCGGAACGCAAGATCGAGCCGGGCGAGCTGGTGGTGCTCGACTTCGGGTCGACCGTCGATGGCTACTGCTCCGACATGACGCGGACGCTGTGCGTCGGCGAGCCGCGCTCCGACACCCTCAAGCGCATGGTCGAGGTGGTCGCCGCCAGCCAACGGGCGGGGGTCGAGGCCGTCCGGGCCGGGGCCGAGTGCGCCGCCGTTGACAAGGCGTGCCGCGACGTCATCGCCGAGGCGGGATGGGCTGATGCCTTCCTGCACTCGACCGGTCACGGCGTCGGCCTCGACATCCACGAGGCCCCAGGGGTGGGCACCACGTCCACTGATACGTTGGCGGCCGGCTACGTCGTCACCGTTGAGCCCGGCGTCTACCTTCCCGAGCACGGTGGGGTGCGGATCGAGGACACCGTGGTGGTCACCGACGCCGGCTGCGACCTCCTCACCAACAGCACCAAGGACCTCGTGATCGCATGAGCATCAGCACCAACGACCTCAAGAACGGCATGACCCTCGACCTGCCCGAGGGGCTCTTCTCGGTCGTGGAGTTCCAGCACGTGAAGCCGGGCAAGGGCGGCGCCTTCGTCCGCACCAAGCTCAAGAACGTCCGCACCGGTGCCGTGCTCGACCGCACGTACAGAGCCGATGAAAAGCTCGAACAGGCCATCATCGACAAGCGGGAGATGCAGTACCTCTACCGCGACGGCAACCACTACGTCTTTATGGACAACGCCAGCTACGACCAGCTCCACGTCGACGAGACCGCCCTGGCCAACTCCGCTCCCTTTCTGAAGGAGGGCGACTCCGCCGTCCTGCAGATGTACGACAACGAGATCGTCGGCGTCGACCTGCCGGCGGCGGTCGAGCTGACCGTGACCGAGACCGAGCCGGGCATTCAAGGCGACCGGGTCTCGGGCGCCAAGAAGCCGGCCACCCTCGAGACGGGCCATACCATCCAGGTGCCGCTGTTCGTGAACCCGGGAGACCGCGTCAAGGTCGACACCCGCTCGGGTGAGTACCTCACTCGCGTCTGACGGACTCTGGTGACCTCAGGCAGCCGCCGTGAGGCGCGGGAGCGGGCGCTGTCTCTCCTCTACGAGTGCGACGCCAAGGGCCAACCCGTCGCCGTTGTCCTCGCCGAGCTGCCCCTCGATCCCGATCCGTTCGTCATCGATCTGGTGCGGGGTGTCGATACCCACGGCATCCGCATCGACGAGCTGATCCAGCGCTTCTCGATCGACTGGTCGCTCGATCGCATGCCGGTCATCGACCGGACCGTCCTGCGCCTCGGGGCCTACGAGCTCCTGTTTCGGGCCGACGTCCCCATTGGGGCCGTGATCTCGGAGGCGGTCGAGTTGGCGAAGCGGTTCTCGACCGAGGAGTCGGGCCGCTTCGTCAACGGCGTCCTGTCGAGCATCGCGGCCGAGGTGCGGCCCTGAGGGTCCGCCGGGCCTACGGCAGGTCGCGGTCGTCCCACGGCGGGACGTCGACCCCGAAGGCGGCCGAGCGCCAGGGCGACCGGGGCGGGGGAGCGGCCCGCACCGGGAAGGCGGGGACAGCGACGCGGCCCCGAAGCATCTCCCACGCCAGCCCTACGAGGGCCAAGAGAGCGGCGGTCGTGAGGAGCAGGCGAAGGAAGCCGGGAAGACCATGGTGCTTGGCGGCCAACGGAGGTGCCGCGAAACGGGGCGGGTTGAGACGGGGGCCGGTGTAGCCGGACGGATAGGTCGGGCCCGTGGTGCCGACGCCGGGTGCCACCGTCTCGACCGTGGTGGGACCGGGTGTTGTGGGCGGCGCGGTGGTGCCAGTGGAGCCACCGATCGGCCGGGTGCCACCCCCGCCGGACGGGGGCGGGGGCGGGTTGGTCGCCGCGGTCGTGGGCGAGCTCTCGGCCGCCACCACGACGATCGTGCCGCTGGCCGAATGGTTGGGGATCGTGCAGTGGTAAGGGAAGGTGCCCACTGACGGGAACTGAAGGGGACCGTAGGGCTTCTGCGACTGGATCGGCCCCGAGTCGAAGACGCCGCTGTCGGCCGTCACGGTGTGGGGTTGAAGCCCGTGGTTCACCCACTTGACGGAGTCGCCGGCGTGGATGGTGACCGAGCTCGGGAAGTACTCGCCCTTCCGGTCCTGGATGTTCACCGTCGGTGTCGCGGCCAGCGAAGGACGGTCGACGAGGGCGACCACGCCTGACGTGAGGGCGACGGTGAGTAGCAGGATGCGGTAGGCCAGGCGGCGCACGGACAACATCATGACCGATCGACCGCCGGAGATCAGCGGCCGCGCTACCATCGGGTCCTGACCGTCAAGCTGGTCCCGAGAGGCCGGCACGGAGCAGAGGAGCCCAGGTGGCCGAACGAGAACGATCTTTAACGCCCCCGCGTGGGGGCGTTTTCGTTGCCCGGGCCCAGGTCATGGATCCCGACGACGTCCGCCGGGCCATCACGCGGATCTCCCATGAGATCGTCGAGCGGAACCAGGGGCTCGCCCACGTCGTGCTGGTCGGACTCCAGACCGGCGGCGTGCCGCTCGCCGGGATGCTGGCCGAGGCCTGCCACCGCATAGAAGGGGTCGAGGTTCCGGTCGGCACCCTCGACGTGGCCTTCTATCGCGACGACATCGGGTTGCGGCCCGTCCTGCCCGAGGCGGTCACCGAGATGACCTTCGACATCACCGGGAAGATGGTCGTCCTGGTCGACGACGTCCTCTTCACGGGCCGGACCATCCGGGCTGCCCTCAACGCCCTGAATGACTACGGCCGGGCCAAGTCGGTGCAACTGGCGGTGATGATCGACCGGGGACATCGCGAGCTGCCCATCCGCCCCGATTTCGTCGGCAAGAACCTGCCTACCCGGAGGGACGAGATGGTCGATGTGAGCGCTCAGGGCGTGATGATCGGCGACGTGGTGGTGAAGCCATGAAGCATCTGCTCTCGATCAGCGACCTCGGGGCTGACGGCATCGACGAGGTCATGCGCATCACCGACTCGTTCGTCGAGGTCAGCGAGCGAGCGATCCCCAAGGTGCCGGCCCTCAGGGGCAGGACAGTCGTCTCCCTGTTCTACGAGGACTCGACCCGCACCCGGCTCAGCTTCGAGACGGCGGCCAAGCGCCTCTCGGCCGACACCATGAACTTCAGCGTCAGCACCTCGTCGGTCAAGAAGGGCGAGTCGCTGCGGGACACGGTCGAGACCATCGAGGCCATGGGAATCGACGCCGTGGTTGTCCGCCACGGGTCGTCGGGTGTCCCGTGGCAGGTGGCCCAATGGGTCGACGCCTCGGTGATCAACGGGGGCGACGGGTGGCACGAGCACCCCACTCAGGCCCTGCTCGACTGCTACACGATCCGCCAGCGCCTCGGCTCCCTCGAAGGCCGCCACGTGGCCATCGTGGGCGACATCAAGCACAGCCGGGTGGCGCGCTCGAACGTCTTGGCCTTCACCGCCCTCGGCGCCGAGGTCACCTTGGTGGCGCCGCCCACCCTGATGCCCCCTTCGCTGGCGGGCTGGCCGGTCACCGTCAGCCACGACCTCGACCAGGTGCTTCCCAAGGTCGACGCCGTCTACCTCCTGCGCATGCAGAAGGAGCGGATGACCGAGGCCCTGTTGCCGTCGCTGCGGGAGTACACGTCGGGCTATGGGTTGACCATGGCTCGGTCCAACCTGCTGCCGGAGGGCGCCCTCATCATGCATCCCGGTCCCATGAACAGAGGCGTCGAGATCGGCGCCGATGTCACCGACCTGCCCAACACGGTCATCACCAAGCAGGTGGCCAACGGGGTGGCGGTGCGCATGGCCGTTCTCTACCTGCTCCTCGGATCAGGAGCCGATCTCGTTGCCTGAGCTGCTCATCGTCGGCGGAGACCTGGTCGACGAGTCGGGCCGCCGGCGAGGCGATGTCCTCGTGCGCGATGGCGCGATCGCCGCCGTGGGCGAGGGCATCGGCGACGGCGCGGCGGCGGGCCCCAACGTGACCGTCCTCGACGCCGGCGGCTGCATCGTCGCCCCCGGATTGGTCGACCTTCATGCCCATCTCCGCCAGCCCGGCCGGGAGGAGGCGGAGACGATCGAGACCGGCGCACGGGCCGCCGCCCTCGGTGGGTACACGGCGATCGTGGCCATGCCCAACACCGAGCCGGCGATCGACTCGCCCGGCATCGTGCGCGAGGTGCGAGACCTGGCGGCCGGCGTGGCGTGCGAGGTGCTGGTGGCGGCGGCGATCACCGTGGGCCGCAGGGGCGAGCAGCTGTCGCCCATGGCCGAGCTCGCCGCCCTCGGCGTGCGCCTCTTCACCGATGATGGCAACGGTGTGCAGGATGCGCGGCTCATGCGCCGGGCCCTCGAGTACGCGTCGGGCCTCGACATCACCCTGGCCCAGCACTGCGAGGACGAGATCCTGGCCGCCGGTGGCCACATGCACGAGGGCGAGTGGTCAAGCCGGCTGGGGATCCCCGGCATCCCGAGCGAAGCCGAGGAGGTGATGGTGATGCGCGACATCGCCCTCTCGCGCCTGACCGGTGGTCGCGTCCACTTCCTCCACCTCTCAACCGCCCGGTCTGTGGCCCTCGTGGCCGCGGCCAAGGCCGAGGGCCTGCGCATCACCGCCGAGGCCGCGCCCCATCACTTCACCCTGACCGACGCCGAGGTAGCCGCCTTCGACCCGGTGTTCAAAGTGAACCCGCCGCTGCGCAGCCGGGCCGACGTCGACGCCGTGCGGGCGGGGCTGGCGGCCGGGACCATCGACGCCATCGCCACCGACCATGCCCCTCATGCGCCCGAGGTCAAGGAGGCGCCGTTCGATCAGGCACCGCCCGGGATGCTGGGCCTCGAGACGGCGTTGGCGCTCGCCCTGACCGAGCTCGACCTGCCCATCGAGCAGGTGCTGGGCCTGCTGTCGTGGCGACCGGCCGTCATCGCCGGGTGTCGGGCCGACCACGGCGGGCCCATCCTCGAGGGCGGTCCTGCCAACCTCTGCGTCATCGACCCCGAGGCGGCCTGGGTGGTCGAGCCCGGCCAGCTGGCCAGTCGCAGCCGCAACACCCCGTACGCGGGCCGGAAGCTGAAGGGCAGGGTCCGCCACACGATCCTGGCCGGGACCCCGACGGTGCGCGACGGCGAGGCGCAGCAGTGACCCGGCGCGACGAGGCCCTCCTCGTGCTGGCCGACGGCACCACCTTCGAGGGCGAGGCCGTCGGTGCTGCGCCCGCGGGCGGCGTGTCCTCGGGCGAGGTCGTCTTCAACACCGTCATGAGCGGCTATCAGGAGGTCATCACCGACCCCTCCTACGCCGGGCAGGTCATCACCTTCACCTATCCCCACATCGGCAACTACGGCGTGGCTCCGGCCGATGACGAGAGCAGGCGGGCCTTTTGCCGAGGCGTCATCGTGCGCGACCTGGCCCGCCGGCCCAGCAGCTGGCGGGCGGCCGAGGATCTCGACACCTTCCTGATCCGGTCGGGGGTGGCCGGCATCAGTGGCGTCGACACCCGCCGCCTCACCCGCCACATCCGCGAGGCGGGGTCCATGCCGTGCGCTTTCGGCACCGCTGACGAGCGGACCCTCAAGGAGGCCGCTTCGGCTGAGCCTGGCACCGACGGCATCGATCTGGCCGCCGCCGTCAGCACCACCGAGCCCTACGTGGTCGAGGGCGGACCCCTGCGCGTCGTGGCCTACGACTTCGGCATCAAGCGCACCATCCTGCGCCACCTCCAGCCGCTGGCGACCGTCGAGGTCGTCCCGGCCGGCACCGCGGCCGCCGATGTGCTGGCCCGCAAGCCCGATGGCGTGTTCCTCTCGAACGGTCCGGGCGACCCTGCCGCGGTGGTGGGCGCGGCCGACGCCATCGCCGGCCTCCTCGGTGAGGTGCCCGTGTTCGGCATCTGCCTCGGCCACCAGCTCTTGGGCACCGCCCTCGGAGGCGAGACCTACAAGCTCAAGTTCGGCCACCACGGCGGCAACCATCCCGTGCGCCGCCTCGACACCGGAGCCGTCGAGATCACCAGCCAGAACCACAACTACGCCCTGGTCGAAGGGTCCGTCGGCAACGCCGATGTGAGCCACGTGAACCTCAACGACGGGGTCATCGAGGGCATCCGCGGCCGGAATTTCCCTGCCTTCAGCGTGCAGTACCACCCCGAGGCGGGCCCCGGGCCCCACGATGCCCGCTACCTGTTCGCCCAGTTCGAGCAGCTGATGGTCGACGGAGGACACCTCTGATGCCCAAGCGGGAAGACATCCGCTCGATCCTCATCATCGGCTCCGGCCCGATTGTCATCGGCCAGGCGTGCGAGTTCGACTACTCGGGGACCCAGGCCTGCCGCATCCTCAAGGACGAGGGCTACAAGGTCATCCTGGCCAACTCGAACCCGGCCACGATCATGACCGACCCCGACTTCGCCGACCGGACCTACGTCGAGCCCCTCGACCCCGAGATCCTCGAGGCCATCATCGATCGCGAGCGCCCCGACGCCCTGCTCCCCACCCTCGGGGGTCAGACCGCCCTCAATCTGGCCATGGCCCTGCACACCTCGGGCGTCCTCGAGCGCTACGGGGTCGAGCTCATCGGCGCCAACGCCGAGGCCATCCGCACCGCTGAGACCCGAGACCTCTTCAAGACGGCGATGACCGAGGTCGGGCTCAAGGTCCCGGCGTCGGGCTTCGCCTATGACCAAGCCGAGGCCGAGCGCATCGCCGAGGAGGTCGGCTTCCCGATCATCGTGCGCCCCTCGTTCATCCTCGGCGGAGCGGGGACCGGCATCGCCGCCGACCTCGACCAGTTCCGTGAGATCGCGGCGGCCGGACTGGCCGCCAGCCCGGTCTCGGAGATCCTCATCGAGAAGTCGATCGCGGGCTGGAAGGAGTACGAGCTCGAGGTCATGCGCGACCGGGCCGACAACTGCGTCATCGTCTGCTCGATCGAGAACTTCGACCCCATGGGCGTGCACACCGGCGACTCGATCACGGTGGCCCCGGCCCAGACCCTCTCCGACGTCGAGTACCAGCGGATGCGCGACGCCGCCTTCGTCTGCATCCGCCGCATCGGCGTCGACACCGGCGGCTCGAACATCCAGTTCGCGGTGAACCCCGACGACGGCGACATGGTCGTGATCGAGATGAATCCGAGGGTCTCGCGCTCGAGCGCCCTGGCCTCGAAAGCCACGGGGTTCCCCATCGCCAAGATCGCGGCCCGCCTGGCCGTCGGCTACACCCTCGACGAGATCGCCAACGACATCACCGGCGAGACGCCGGCCAGCTTCGAGCCGACCATCGACTACGTCGTCACCAAGATCCCCAGGTGGGCGTTCGAGAAGTTCCCGGGCACTGCCGACGTCCTCGGCACCCGGATGCAGTCCGTCGGCGAGGCCATGGCCATCGGCCGGACCTTCACCGAGTCACTCCAGAAGGGCCTGCGCTCGCTCGAGCACGGGCGCTGGGGCCTCAACTGCGACCCGGCCGAGGGCCTGCTCGACGACCTGAGCGACGACGAGCTCGTGCGCCGGGCCGCGGTCGCCACCCCGGATCGGCCCTTTCAGCTCGAGTCCGCCATCCGCCGGGGCATCTCGATCGAGCGCCTCTACGAAGCCACGCGCGTCGACCCGTGGTTCCTCGACCAGATCCAGCAGATCACCGAGGAGCGGGTCGCCCTCGCCGAGATCGGATTCGGCGACATGGAGCGCGCCGATTGGCGGCGGGCCAAGCGCTTCGGCTTCTCCGACGCCCAGCTGGCCTGGCTCTGGGGGACAAAGGAGGGCGAGGTTCGGTCGGCCCGCCTGGCCGCCGGGGTGAGGGCGACCTTCAAGACGGTCGACACCTGCGGCGCCGAGTTCGATGCCCGAACTCCTTACCACTACTCGACGTATGAGGACGAGGACGAGGTGCGCGACTCGGGTGGTCGCAAGATCATCATCCTCGGCTCCGGGCCCAACCGCATCGGCCAGGGCATCGAGTTCGACTACTGCTGCGTGCACGCCAGCTTCGCCCTGCGCGACGCCGGCTTCGAGTCGATCATGATCAACTGCAACCCCGAGACGGTCTCGACCGACTACGACACCAGCGACCGCCTCTACTTCGAGCCCCTGACCTACGAGGACGTCCTCAACGTCATCGACGTCGAGCGGCCCGAGGGCATCATCGTGAGCCTCGGCGGCCAGACCCCGCTCAAGCTGGCAGGACTGCTGCCCCCGGAGCTGGTGCTGGGCACCTCGCCCGAGAGCATCGACCTGGCCGAGGACCGGGAGCGCTGGAACGCCCTGTGTGCCCAGCTCGAGATCCCCCAGCCTGCGGGCGGCACGGCGGCGACCATCGACGAGGCCCTCGGCGTGGTGGGGCGGGTCGGGTACCCAGCGCTAGTGCGGCCCAGCTACGTCCTCGGCGGTCGGGCCATGGAGATCGTGTACGACGACGAGGGCCTCAGGCGAGCCATGACCGCCCTGGCCGGGTTCGGCTCCCTGGGCCGTGAGGGTGGCCTCTCGGCCGAGCGCCCGGTGCTCATCGACCGCTTCCTCGAGGACGCCATCGAGGTCGACGTCGACGCCCTGCGCGACCACACCGGCGAGGTGCTGATCGGCGGCGTCATGGAGCACGTCGAGGAAGCCGGCGTCCATTCGGGCGACAGTGCCTGCGTGATCCCGCCACCGACGCTGTCGCGCGCGGTCATCGGCGTGATCGAGGGCTACACCCGGGCTATCGCCGCCGCCCTCGAGGTGAATGGCCTGATCAACGTGCAGTACGCGGTGAAGCAAGGCCAGGTGTTCGTGATCGAAGCCAACCCCCGCGCCTCGCGCACCGTGCCCTTCGTGGCCAAGGCCACGGGCGTCCCGCTGGCCAAGGTGGCGGCTCGCCTGATGACCGGCTCCACCCTGGCCGAGCTGCGCACCGACGGTCTGTTGCGGCCTCCCATAGGCGGCGGTCAGGTGGCCGTGAAGGAGGCGGTGCTGCCCTTCAGCCGCTTCCCCGACGTCGATACCGTCCTGGGGCCAGAGATGCGCTCGACCGGTGAGGTGATGGGTATTGACGCCACCTTCGGCCTGGCCTTCGCCAAGAGCCAGATCGCAGCCGGCAATCGGTTGCCCCAGTCGGGGACCGTCTTCCTCTCGCTCGCCGACCGCGACAAAGAAGCCGGCCTGGCCGTGGCCATCCGCTTCGTCGAGCTCGGGTTCTCGCTGGCCGCGACGGCGGGGACGGCCGACCATCTCAGGGCCAACGGCGTGCCGGTCGAGATCGCGGTGGCCAAGCTGGCGTCGGACGAGCCCCAGGACTCGTCGCTGACCGCTCTCGACCTCATCGCGGACGACAAGATCCAGCTCATCATCAACACGCCTCGGGGGCGAGGGCCGCGAGCCGACGGCGCGTACATCCGAACTGCAGCCAACGTCCATCAGGTGCCTTGCCTGACGACGGTCGCCGCGGCGCGCGCCGCGGCGGCCGGCATCGCCGACTGGGGCAAGCACCTCTTGTCGGTCCGGACCTTGCAGGAGTTCCACCAGGGGGATCAGCTACGGCTTCCGGTGTGACCTCGTCGCTGAAGACCCGGGTCGGCTCGATCGAGCTTCGCAACCCGGTGATGACGGCATCCGGCACCGCGGGCCACGGCGCCGAGCTCGACCACTACTTCCCGTTGGCCGATCTGGGAGCCGTCGTCGTGAAGTCGCTCTCGGCCGAGCCGTGGGCCGGCAATCCGGCACCGCGCGTGCACGAGACCACTGGCGGCATGCTGAACAGCGTCGGTCTGCAGGGCCCCGGCGTCGAAGCCTGGCTCGAGGGTGAGCTTCCGGCCCTCGCCGCCACTGGCGCGACTGTGGTCGCCAGCATCTGGGGGTTCACGGTCGAGGCCTACGAGAAGGCGGCCGCCATGCTGGCCGGCGCCGGCCCCCGAGTCGCGGCCGTCGAGGTCAACCTCAGCTGCCCCAACGTCGAGCACCGCCGAGCCATGTTCGCCCACTCGCCGGCCGCCACCACCGAGGCCGTCGAGGCCAGCGCCGCCTGTGGCTTGCCCCGGTGGGCCAAGCTCAGCCCGAACGTGACCGACGTGGCCGAGATCGCCGGTGCCGCCCTGCAGGCGGGCGCCGAAGCCGTCACCCTGGTGAACACCGTGATGGGCCTGGCCATCGACCCCGAGACCCGCAAACCACGCCTGGGGGCAGGGGGCGGAGGTCTCTCCGGGCCTGCGATCCACCCCGTTGCCGTGCGGGCCGTGTTCGAGACCAGGGCCGCCTTCCCGACGGCGACGATCGTGGGCGTGGGCGGCGTGGCCAGTGCCGAAGACGCCATCGAGCTCATCATGGCTGGGGCCTCGGCCGTGCAGGTCGGCACCGCCACCTTCGCCGACCCCCGTGCCCCGCATCGAGTGCTGCACGGGATTGACCGCTGGTGCCGTCGTCACGGCGTCACCTCCATCGACCAGCTGATCGGAGCAGCCCATGGCTGAGACCACCGTCGTCGTTCCCGCCGCCGTACAGGACCGCCTGGCCCTGGCCCTCGACGTCGACGACCTCGTCGCCGCCCTGCGGATGGCGAGGGAGCTGAAGCCGTACTTCGGGGTGGCGAAGGTCGGCCTCGAGCTGTTCAGTGCCAACGGACCCGACGCGGTCGCCGCCATCGCCGAGTGCGGCTACAAGGTCTTCCTCGACGTCAAGCTGCACGACATCCCCACGACCGTTGGCAAGGCCGCGCGCGTTCTCGGCGCGCTCGGCGCGTCGTATCTCACCCTGCATGCCTTCGGCGGTGTGCCGATGTTGCGCGCCGGTGTCGAGGGGTTGGCCGAGGGTGCGGCGGCGGCGGGTCTCGACGCGCCGACGGCCCTCGCCGTCACGATCCTCACCAGTGACGACGGCGCGCCTCCTCACGTTCTCGGCAACCGCGTCAGGGCGGCGGTCGAAGGAGGTTGCGGCGGATTGGTCTGCGCCGCGGGCGATGTCAGAGAAGCGAAGCAGCTGGCGCCGCGCTTGGTCGCGGTGGTCCCCGGCATTCGCCATGAAGGCACCGCGCAGGATGACCAGGCGCGGTCGACGACGCCGCGAAATGCGACCGACGCGGGGGCCGATCTGCTCGTGATCGGGCGGGCCGTCACCGCCGCCAAGGACCGGGTTGCGGCTGCGGCTGCCATCGTCGCCGAGATCTCCTGACGCCCGGCGACGGCCTCGCCCCATCGCGCTAGGGTCGACGGCATGCCGCTGCCCCCCACTCTCTCCCCGGATCAGCGCCAAGCCGCGCTCGAAAAGGCCGCCGCCGCTCGGCGCCAGCGAGCCGAGCTGAAGGAGAAGCTGAAGATGGGCTCCATCACCCTCAGAGAGCTGCTGGATCAAGCCAGCCGCGACGAGGTTGTGGGGAAGATGAAGGTGGTGTCGGTGCTCGAGTCCCTCCCCGGGGTCGGCAAGGTCAAGGCCCGCCGGCTCATGGAGGAGATCGGCATCAGCGAGACCCGTCGCCTCCAGGGGCTGGGCGACAACCAGCGCAAGCGGCTCTTCGACAAGCTCTCTCAGCTCTGATCTTCGTCATCCTCGGTCCGGGGGGGGCGGGCAAGGGCACGCTGGCCTCCCGCCTCGTGGAGCGCGACCCCGGCCTGTGGCTCAGTCGGTCGTGGACGACGCGTCCCCGCCGGCCCGGGGAGTCGCAGGACGCCTACACCTTCGTCGACGACGACACCTTCGCCACCGCCCTGGCCCAAGACGGGTTCCTCGAGCACGCCACCTTCGCCGGCCACCTCTACGGCACCCCGTGGCCGAAGCCTCCGGAGGGCAAGGACCTCCTGCTCGAGATCGACCTCCAAGGCGCTCGCCAGGTGAAGGAGCGCTACCCCGACGCCGTCCTGATCCTGCTCCTCCCGCCGTCGCCCAGCGTGCAGGCCGAGCGCATGCGAGCCCGAGGCGACGTCCCCGAGCGCATTGCCGAGCGGATACGGGTGGGTCTCGACGAGGCTGAGCAGGGCCGCGCCATCGCCGACCACGTCGTGATCAACGATGAGCTCGAAGGGGCGGTTTCCCAGGTCGCCTCTATACTGGAGCGACACCGATCCAACTCTCCCGGAGCTATCTGATGCCCGAACGGCCGCCGACCATGATGCACCCGCCCATCGAAGACCTGATGGCGACGGTTGACTCGAAGTTCACCTTGGTCACCCTGGCCGCCACGCGGGGCCGCCAGATCAACGCCTATTACAACGAGCTCGAGATGGGTCTGGGTTCAATCGTGCCTCCGCAGGTCACCTCCACGTCTCGCAAGGCCCTCTCGATTGCCCTCGAAGAGGTGGCGGCGGGCAAGATCCGCTTCGTGCGGCCCGAGGCCAGCGCCGACGACGAGGCCGGCGAAACGGCCGAGTAGGCCTCCTTGTCATCACTCGCCGGGCGACGGATCGTCCTCGGCGTCACCGGGGGGATCGCGGCATACAAGGCGATCGAGGTCTGTCGTCGCTTGGTCGACGCCGGGGCCCACGTCGTCCCGGTGCTGACCTCAGGGGCAACCCGATTCGTCGGGGCTGTCACCTTTTCGGCCCTGGCGTCCGAGCCGGTCAAGACCTCGCTCTGGGACGATGCTGATCCGATACCCCACACCCGGCTGGGCCAAGAGGCCGACCTGGTGCTGGTCGCCCCAGCGACGGCCCGACTCATCGGCTCCTACGCCGCGGGCATCTCGTCCGATCTGCTCACGGCGACCCTGCTGGCGACGCGGGCCCCGGTCGTGATCTGCCCGGCCATGCACACCGAGATGTGGGAGCACCCAGCGGTGCAGGACAACCTCGCGCTCCTGCGCCGTCGCGGCGTCATCGTCGTCGAGCCCGCCGTAGGCCGGCTGGCGGGTGGCGACCAGGGCGCGGGCCGGCTGGCCGATCCCGAAGTCATCGTGGCCGCCGCCGAGCGCGCCCTCGGCCCCCGCGACCTCGAAGGCGTCACCGTGCTGGTGACGGCCGGCGGCACGCGCGAGCCCATCGACGCCGTGCGGGTCATCACCAACCGCTCGTCCGGGAAGCAGGGCTACGCGTTGGCCGCCGAGGCCGCGGCCCGCGGCGCGACTGTGACCCTCATCTCCACCGTAAACAGAACCCCGCCTCCTGGCGTCGTCGTGGTGCCGGTATCCACCACGGCCGAGATGGAAGAAGCGGTGGTGGGACGGGCGACTGACGTCGATGTCGTCGTCATGGCCGCCGCGGTCGCCGACTTCCGGCCCAAGGCCCCGGCCGATCGCAAGCTCAAGAAGGACGAAGGCGTGCCCGAGCTCGTCCTCGAGCCCACCCACGACTTCCTCGTCGACCTGGGCCGGACGAAGAGGCCGGGGCAGATCATCGTCGGCTTCGCGGCCGAGACCGACGACGTCATCGAGGGTGCCCGCCGCAAGCTGGCGGCCAAGCACCTCGACCTCATCGTGGCCAACGATGTCAGCGCGCCCGGCGCCGGCTTCGAGCACGACACCAACGCCGTCACCCTCCTCGGTGCTGACGGCTTCGTGCAGGATGTCCCCCTCATCGACAAGCGGGAGGTGGCGCGGGTGATCCTCGACGCTGTCGTCGCCCGCCGGAACAGGAGCACCGCGTGACCAGCCGCTTCACCTTCACCTCGGAGTCCGTCACCGAGGGCCATCCCGACAAGATGGCCGACCAGATCTCCGACTCGGTGCTCGACGCCATCCTGGCCGAGGACCCGACGGGCCGGGTGGCCTGCGAGACGCTTCTGACCACCGGCCTGGTCGTGGTGGCGGGCGAGATCAGCACGAGCGCGTACGTTCCTATCCCCAAGCTCGTCCGCGAGACCATCTGCGACATCGGGTACGACCGCGAGTCCTATGGCTTCGACGGCCACACCTGCGGCGTGGTCGTCTCGATCGACGAGCAGTCGAGCGACATCGCCCAAGGGGTCGACACCGCCCTCGAAGTCCGCACGGGCAAGAGCGGTGAGGATCTCCTCAACGGCCAGGGTGCGGGCGACCAGGGGATGATGTTCGGCTACGCCTGCGACGAGACCGAAGACCTCATGCCGCTGCCCATCTGGCTGGCCCACCGATTGGCCCAGCGCCTGGCCCAGGTTCGCAAGGCGGGTGTGCTCCCGTACCTCCGGCCCGACGGCAAGACCCAGGTGACGTTCGAGTACGAGAACGACCGGCCCGTCCGGTTGAAGACCGTCCTCATCTCGACCCAGCACGGCCCTGACATCGATCTCGAGACGCTGCTCAAGCCCGATTTGCGCGATCACGTGATCATCCCGATCGTGCCGGCCGAGTTCGCCGATGACGGGTACGACATTCTGGCCAACCCCACCGGCAAGTTCGAGCTCGGCGGACCCCACGCCGACGCCGGCCTCACCGGGCGCAAGATCATCGTCGACACCTACGGCGGCGCGGCCCGGCACGGCGGGGGCGCCTTCTCGGGCAAGGACCCCAGCAAGGTCGATCGCTCCGCGGCGTACGCCGCCCGCTGGGTGGCCAAGCACGTGGTCGCTTCAGGAGCCGCCCGCCGCTGTGAGATCCAGGTGGCCTATGCCATCGGGGTGGCCCGCCCGGTGTCCCTGCTCGTCGAGACCTTCGGCACCGAGACGATCGACCCCGAGACCATCGCTTCGGCAGTCGATCAGGTCTTCGACCTGCGGCCGGCCGCCATCATCCGCGACCTCGACCTGCGCCGGCCCATCTACCGGCGCACCGCGGCCTACGGGCACTTCGGTCGCTCCGACAAGGAGTTCACGTGGGAGCGCACCAGCCGGCTCGACGACATGAAGTCTGCGCTCGGGCTCTGACCCGAGCCTGACCATGGCTCGGGTCGTCCGCGTCCTCCCTGACGTCCCCGCCATCGACAAGGAGTTCGACTACGTCGTGCCTCCCGCCATCGAGGCCGACGTGCGGGTCGGGACGGTCGTGCGCGTCGAGCTCCACGGCCGGCGGGTCGGGGGCTGGGTCGTGGCGGACGACGTCTCACCGATCGAAGGGGTCGCCCTGCGTCCGTTGGCCAAGGTCACGGGCTGGGGGCCCGCCGACGCGCTCATCGAGCTGGCTCGGTGGTCGGCGTGGCGATGGGCCGGGCGCCCGGCCACGTTCTTGAAGGCGGCGTCCGCCCCGGGAGCGGTGCGCGCCCTGCCGGCTCCCGCCCGGTCGCTCCCTCGGGGCGGCGGTAACGAGTCGTGGCCGGCTCGCTCGGTCCTGCGGCTCCCCCCGACGGCCGACCGGGTGTCGTTTGTGCTCGACGCCGCATCGCGGGGGCCGTGCCTCGTCCTGGCGCCGTCGGTGTCCGACGTCGAGCGCCTGGCGGCCCGCCTGCGCCGGGCCGGCGCCCGCGTCGCTGTCCTGCCTCGGGACTGGGCGCTCGCCACGGCCGGCGCCGACGTGGTCGTCGGAGCCCGAGCCGGGGCCTGGGGCCCGTGTCACGATCTGGCCACCGGTGTCGTCCTCGACGCCCACGACGAGGCCTATCAAGACGAGCGGGCGCCGACCTGGAACGCCTGGCAGGTCGTAGCCGAGCGGTGCCGGCGAGCGGACGTCCCGTGTCGCTTGGTCTCGCCGTGCCCGACCCTCGATCAGCTGGCGTGGGCCGGCGAGCCGGTGACGCCGGAACGGGCCGAGGAGTACGCCGGGTGGCCCACCGTTGAGGTCGCCGACCGCCGCAGCGACGACCCCCGTCTCGGGCTCATGTCGGAGCCCTTGACCAGGCTGCTGCGCGGCGAGGGCAGGGTGGTCTGCGTCCTCAACCGCAAGGGCCGGGCCCGCCTGTTGGCCTGCACGACCTGCGGGGTGGTCGTGGCGTGCGAGCGCTGCGGGTCCGCGGTCGAGCAGGTGGGCGAGGGCACCGCCGCCGCGCTGCGGTGCCGGCGCTGCCAGACCGTGAGGCCGGTCGTGTGCCAGAGCTGCGGGGGCGGCCGCATGAAGAACCTTCGTCCCGGTGTGGCTCGGCTGGCAGAGGAGCTGA
>JAUTXA010000120.1 GCA_030838265.1 Actinomycetota bacterium
ATCCGGCGGCAGTAGTCGTTGCGCGACCTTCCCACGGACAGCGCCTGGCCGTACTTGATGTGGGCCTGCTTCCAACGACCCTCGCCTTGCTCCTGGTCTGCTTCGGCGATCAGTTCTTCGTACGTGGTCATGCGCCTGCTCTCGTCGGTGAAGTGTGGTTCAGCCGGTGTTGCGTAGTCCGTTGGCAATCCCGTTCACCGTCAGCAGCAAGGCCCGCCGCAACTCCGGGTCAGCCCGGTCGCTGCTGCGCAGCCGGGCCAGGAGCGATACCTGGAGGTAACTGATCGGGTCCAGGTAGGCGTCGCGGGTCTCGAGCGTGCGCCGCAGCAGCGGGTGGTGGTCGAGCAACCGGTCGCGGCCGGTGAGGGAGAGAACCTGGTCGACCGTGCGGCGGTGCTCGGCGGCGATGCGGTCGAAGATGTCGTGCAGCGACGGGTCGGCGAGGCGATCAACGTAGCGCCGGGCGATGTCGAGGTCGGTCTTGAACAGCACCATCTCGACGTTGGAAACGAACGTGCGGAAGAAGTGCCACTCCTGGTACATGCCCGCCAGGCGCTCGGACCATCCTTCCGCCCTGGCCTGTTCGAGACCGGCACCCACGCCGAACCAGCCGGGGACGATCTGGCGGGACTGGGTCCATCCGAACACCCAGGGGATGGCCCGCAGCGACTCCAGATCCAACGACCGCCCGCCGGCCCGGCGGATGGGGCGGGAGCCGATGTTGAGGTCGGTCAGCTCCTCGACCGGCGTGGAGGCCCGGAAGTAGTCGACCAGGCGAGGGTCGTCGATGAGGGTCCGGTACGCCCGGTGGGCCGCCCGGGAGACGACGTCCATGACCTCGTCCCACTCCTCGATCACGGTCAGCGGCACGCGCGACTCCCGGTGCATGAGCGACGCCTTGATGACCGCGGCGGTGGCGAACTCCAGGTTGCGCCGCGCCAGGGTGGGCAGGCCGTACTTGTCGGAGATCACCTCGCCCTGCTCGGTGATCTTGATGGCGCCGTCGAGCGTGCCATACGGCTGGGCCAGGATGGCGTCGCCGGTGGGCCCGCCTCCACGGCCCACGGTGCCGCCCCGGCCGTGGAAAAGGCGCAGGAGCACACCGTGGCGCTGGGCCACGTCGCGCAGGGCCCGCTGGGCGCGGTGGATCTCCCACAACGACGTGGTGATGCCTGCGTCTTTGTTGGAGTCGGAGTACCCCAGCATGACCTCCTGGACCCCGCCCCGCAGGTCGACCAGCCGCCGGTAGCCCGGGTCGCACAGAAGGTCGTCAAGGATGGAGCCGGCGGCCCGCAGCTCGCCGACGGTCTCCAGCAGAGGCACGAATCCGATGCGCGCCACGCCGGCGGTGAGGTCGACCAAGCCCGCCTCGCGGGCGAGGACGACGGGGGCCAGGACGTCGTCGGGGCCTCGGGACATGGAGATGACATAGCTCTCGATGGCCTCGTCACCGAAGACGTCGAGCGCTTCTCGCACGGTCTCGAACAGCCGCAGCACCTCTCCCGCCTCCCCGGTGAGATGGGTAGCGGGCGATTTGAGCGGCCGGGACGAGCGCAGCTCATCCGAGAGCCACTTGGTGCGGTCGGCGCGGGACAGGTCGGCATACGTGACGCCGATGTCGAGCCGGTCGAAGAGGGCGGCGAGGGCGATGTGGTGGCGCTCGGCGTGCTCGCGGATGTCCATGGTGGCCAGGGCCATGCCGAAGGCGGCGGTGACCCGGATGACCCGGTCGATGCTGCCCCGAGCCACGAGGTCGCCCCTGTTCTCCAGCATTGACGCCCGCATGAGCTCCAGCTCGTCGAGCAGCTCGGCGGTGGTGGCGTATTCCAGGTGCCGCCGGGGCGGCGCCCCCTCGGACAGCCGGGCCTGGGTGTTGAGGAGGCGCTGGAGAATGTAGGAGCACTTGAGCCGGTAGGGCTCCTCGGCGTTGATGTTGCCGAAGCGGGCGAAGACCTCGGGCAGATAGACCTTGTCGGCCGTCAGGCTGGACTTGAGGGCCTTGGAGATGCTGGTCACCCGGGTGGACGTGCTGAGCTTGCCCACCAGGTCTTGCACGGTGGCCGTCAGCCGGCGCAGGGCCAGGCTGCGCTGGAGGCCCAGCACCTGCATGGTGACTTCGGGGGTGACGTTGGGGTTGCCGTCCCGGTCGCCGCCGACCCAGGTGCCGAAGCGCACGGGCCGGGCCCGCGGGGCCAGCTCGACGCCGATGCGAGCAAGGTGCACGGCCAGGTCGTCCAACAGGTCGGGCAGGACGGCGCCGAAGAGGTCGTCGAGGTAGAAGACCACCGAGCTGGCCTCCTCGGCGGGCGTCGGCTTCTTCCGGCGCAGCTCGTCGGTCTGCCAGATGAGATCGACGACCTCGGCGATCTCGCGCTCGTCCCGCCGGCGGTCTTCCTCGGTGGCCCGGGGGTTCGACCGCTGCTCCAACAGCTCGGCGATGCGCCGGCGCTTGGCCAGGATCGACTGGCGCACCGCCTCGGTGGGATGGGCGGTGAGGACCAGGCGCAGCTCGAGGCGGTCGAGCAGGCCCTCGATCTCCTC
>JAUTXA010000138.1 GCA_030838265.1 Actinomycetota bacterium
CGCGACCCGGTCAGCGACGTGCTCGGCGCCATCGACACCCTGAACCCGCTGGGCAAGCCCATCATCCCGGTTGGCCAGGCCTATGACCCGAGCATCGACGGAGCGGCCTACCCCGTCCCGACGGCCGGCGACCTCACCCGGTTCATGAACGCGGCCCTGAGCAAGGGCGTGGCCGGGCTGTCGTTCTGGTCATGGGACGCGGCCAGCACCGACCAGTGGTCGGCCATCGCCGCCTTCCACGGCTTCGACCTCGGCACCCCGACGGGCTCGCCCGGCGTCGCCGCCGGTCGGGTGGCCGCCATCCAGCGGGCCCTGAAGAACACAGGCCACTATGTGCCCGTCGACGGCCGCCTCGGCCCGGGCACCAAGGAGGCCATCGCCGCCTTCCAGGCCTCGAAGGGGCTGGCCCCGACCGGCGACCCCGACGCCGCCACGGTCACCGCCTTCACCAAGCCCTGACGCCTCCCACGTCGGGCAATCCGCCCGGAGCAGGAGGTACTTCGCATCCCGGAGGCGAAGTGACCACAGGTCACCTCTCGCCCCCGGAGGCCCAACGCCGTGCGCCGAACCGTTCTGCTGCTCACCGCGCTCCTGCTCGGCGCCCTCTCCCTCTCGCCCGCCAGCCGGGCCGACGTCGGCCCCGGCGGGTTCATGTCGCCCAACGTCAAGTGGTTGGGCCACATCCCCATCGACTTCCCCGGCGTGGGCGGACGGGTCGTCACCGTCAACGGATCCCCCCGGCTCTATGTCACCGGCATGAAGGGCCTGAGCATCTACGACCTGTCGAACCCGACCCTGCCCCTCCTCATGGGGACGGCGGTGGTGCCGCACTACCAGAACGAGGACGTCGAGGTCTCCGACGACGGTGCAACGGTGTTCATCACCGAGGACAGCGGCTACTCGCCGTGCGCCACGTGCGGCTTCCTCTACGTCATCGACGCGTCGATCCCGCAGGCACCGATCGTCCGCTCGGTGCTGCAGAACACCAGTCACACCGTGAGCTGCGCCGACGCCCATTGCGAGTGGCTCTACGCGTCGACGGGCCAGACCTACGACGTGCGCGACCGGGCTCACCCTGTCATCGCCCCGGCGGGCTGGGCTGACGGCCTCACCTTCCGCCAGCGGCCTCACAACCTGAACCGCGATGCCGTCGGCCTCGTCGTCACCGACTCCGTCCCCCGCTACATCGTCGACCCGCGCACCGACCCCGCCCACCCCACGCTGGTCAACACGAGTCCCGTCTCGCCCGACGACCACCTGGCCTACCAGCACGGCAATCTGCGCCCCGACGCCGACCGCTACGTGCCGCGGGCCGCGGGCGACGATGACCCGGCGCTACGAGCGGGCGAGCTCCTCCTCGCCGGCGGCGAGACCAACGAAACGGTGCAGTGCGACGGCACGACCAACGGCCCCTTCGCCACGTGGAGCATGGTCAACTTCGACAAGGGCACGGCCATGAAGCCCCTCGATGTGTATCGCCCGCTCAAGAACGGGACGTGGGACAACGGCGACCCGGCCATCAACGTGCTGGGGTGCTCGACCCACTGGTTCACGGAGCGCGGAGGCATCGTGGCCGCCGGTTGGTTCGAGCACGGCACCCGCTTCCTCAAGGTCGACCCGACCACCGGCCACATCACCGAGGTCGGCTTCTTCCAGCCCGTCTGGGGCTCGGCCTCGGCCGCCTACTGGATCAACGACTCGACGGTCGCGGTGGTCGACTACGGCCGGGGCGTCGATATCCTCAGCTTCGACCGCAACGCGGCGACGCCCACCCAGGCCCAGATCGACCAGTCGTGGTTGGCCAAGCTGCACGCCGCGCCGGTCGCGGCGGCCGAGGCCGAGAAGTGGGCCTGTCGCCTGGCCCTGACCAGCGGCAAGGCCGCGGCCTAGCCGCCCTCGGCCCGCCTGCTAGGAGGCCGGCTCGTTCATCTTGATGAGCGAGAAGTGGGTGCCCTGGGGGTCGCTGACCACCGAGAACCGACCGGGCGGGATGTCGCTGGGCGCCACGTGGACGTTGCCACCCAGGTCGGTGACCTTGGCCGCGGCGGCGTCGACGTCGTCGACCGCGAAGTAGACCATCCAGTGCGCGGCGATCTCGGCCGGCCACGTCTCGTCCATGGCGATCATGCCGCCGACCGACTCCCCGCCGACCTTCCACTGGGTGTACCTGACCCCAGGGGCGAAATCTTCCTCGTCGGCGCCCCACCCGAAGACCGTCGTGTAGAAGGCCGCGGCCTGATCGGGGTCGCGGGTGGCCAGCTCGTTCCAGGTGACGGTGCCGTGCTCGTTGACCAGCTGCGCCCCGATGTGAGCGGCGGGCTGCCAGACGCCGATGGCCGTGCCCTCGGGGTCGAGGAAGACGGCCATGCGCCCGGAGTCGAAGACGTCCATGGGAGGCACGAGGACGGTGCCACCGTTGTCGGCCACCAGCTTGGCCACACCGTCGGCATCGTCGACGCTGACGTAGGTGGCCCAGAACGGCGGCTGGCTGGGGTCCATCTGGTTGAGGAGGCCGGCCACGTTCTTCCCCCGCACCGTGGCCATCGTGTAGCCGCCGGCGTTGGGATCGGTCTCGCCGAACTCCCACCCGAAGAGGCCGCCGTAGAAGGCCTTGGCCGCGTCGAGGTCGGGGCTGCCGAGGTCGACCCACGAGGGTGTGCCCGCTACGTATCCGGTGCGCTCGGCCATCGGCTCGCTCCCTTGCGATACCTCGTTGCGGATTCTGTGATGTGAGTCGAAGCATAGGCTCGGCCGTCTTCGACGACACGAGACGGAGGACGGGATGCAGCTCGGCATGGTGGGCCTGGGGCGCATGGGCGCCAACCTCGTCCGTCGCCTCATGGCCGACGGCCACGAGTGCGTCGTGTTCGACGTCAACGCCGCCGCCGTCGAGCAGCTGGCGAGCGAAGGAGCGACCGGGGCCGCCTCGCTCGACGACTTCGCGGCCAAGCTCACCGCGCCGCGGGTGGCATGGATCATGGTGCCCGCCGCCTTCGCCGGCCAGAGCGTCACCGAGCTGGCGGCTCGCATGAGCGCGGGCGACACGATCATCGACGGCGGCAACACCTACTACCGCGAGGACATCGCCCGGGCCAACGTGCTCGAGCCCAAGGGCATCCATTACGTCGACATCGGCACCAGCGGCGGGGTCTTCGGCCTCGAGCGCGGCTTCTGCATGATGGTGGGCGGGAAGGCCGACGTGGTGGCCCGCCTCCGTCCCATCCTCGACACCCTCTCGCCCGGCGTCGATGCCGCGTCCCGCACCCCGGGGCGCACCGGCGACCCGGCACCCGAGGAGCACGGCTGGCTGCACTGCGGCGACGCCGGCGCCGGCCACTTCGTGAAGATGGTGCACAACGGCATCGAGTACGGGCTGATGGCCGCCTACGCCGAAGGGCTGGGGATCCTGCGCCGGGCCAACATCGGCAGCTTCACCTTCGACGCCGATGCCGAGACGGCACCACTGAGCCACCCCGAGTTCTACCAGTACGACATCGACACGACGGCCGTGGCC
>JAUTXA010000158.1 GCA_030838265.1 Actinomycetota bacterium
CGAGCCCAGCACGGACCAGACCTGCCAATGGTCGCGGTGGAAGATGGGCTCGAGGTAGGAAAGGCCGCGGCGCAGGAGGGCGGCCTCGTCGGTCGCCGAGTAGTCGAGGGCCACGTCGGGCAGGGCCACGTAGGTCACGCCGCTGTCGTAGAGCCACCGCTGATAGGACTGGGCCGTGAGCTCGCCGTCGTCATAGAAGAGCGAGTTGTCGGCGATGTCGAGCTGACGCTCCCACCCCCGCGCCAGGGGGATGTGCGGGGCCACGTAGGCCGCCTCCCTGTGATGGCGGGTGGTCGGGATCTCGACCCGGCCGAGGGGCATGCCTCGGTCGAGGGCGGCCAGCAAGGGGCCGAAGTACGAGCGCTGACTCGACGGGTCGGTGCGCGCTGTCGCTCCGGCGACGGCCGGGCTGAGCTGCCAGATCAGCAGCGTCGGGGCGAGGACCAGCAGCAGCTTGCGCCGGTGGACCCAACCGAGGGTGGCGGCCAGGCCGGGGCCGAACGCCACGCCGGCGCGGGTGACGTTGCCCCCCAGAGGGTTGGGGACGATGAAGCAGGCCACGGCCAGCCCGGCATAGAGGACGACGCCGATGCGGATGACCCGCTCGGCGTTGGGGAGGAGGCGCACGGCGACGGCGCACGCCGCCACCAGGATGACCATGGTGAGGGCGAGGAAGGGGAAGCGCCCCTGCTGCAAGTAGCGGACATTGACGAGGGCCAACGGCAGACCGGCGGCCGCGGCCAGGCCCAAGGGCCGGAGGCGGGTGGCGCGCTCGCCGGGATGGCCGAGGGCCCAGGCCAGGGCGGCCATGGCCAAGAAGGCGCCGGCGACCGGGCTCAGCAACGACGTGGCGGCCGCCAGCCCGCCCGCCAGGAAGCGCCGCCGCTGGCCGGCGGCCACCAGGCACAGCAGGCCGGTGGCCTCGCCGCACAGGAACGGGAGCTGGCCGATGGCGACGGGGGCGATGGTGCCGACGGCGAAGAGCCACGTCCCGAGGGTCCCGGCCGATCGCTGGTAGCGGCGCAGCATCCGTCCGAAGGCCCAGGTGGCGGAGCCCGCGGCCAGCGTCGCCGCGCCGTAGAGGCCGACGGTGCGGGCCACCAAGGGGAACAGCACCGAGTACGGAAGGACGTACTGGCCGCCGTACCAGCCGCTGTCCCACGCGATGAAGCCGTGGTTGCGGAACAGCTCAGCCCGGTACACCTGGGCCGGGACGTCGACACCACGCCAGCCGACCTGCCACACGACCAGCGCGCAGGCGGCCGCGAAGAGGGCGGGGGCGAGGTTCGCCAGGGTCGGCAGGAGGGGGGGCCGGGGCGGCCGGGCAGCGCGGGTCACAACCCCTCTATCGCACCACATCTGAGCCGCGATGGGTGAACCACGGTGGGGGTCAGGCGGTGAGGATGTCGCGCAGCTCGCGCTTGAGGATCTTGCCCGAGGCGTTGCGGGGGAGCTTCTCGTCGACCATCGAGATCAGGGTGGGGATCTTGAATGGGGCGAGCCTGGACTTGAGGTGCGCCTGCAGCTCGTCGGCCGTGAGGGAGCGGCCGGGCTTCACCAGGACGGCGGCCGCCACCTCCTCACCCAGTCGCTCGTGGGGGACGCCGAACACGGCGGCCTCGTAGACGGCGGGGTGCTCGTAGATGGCGGCCTCGACCTCGGCGCAGTAGATGTTCTCGCCTGCCCGCAGGACCATGTCCTTGGCTCGGTCCTCGACGTAGACGAAGCCCTCGGCGTCGATGCGGCCGATGTCGCCGGTGCGGAGCCAGCCCTCGACGATGGTCTCGGCCGTGGCCTCCGGCTTGTTCCAGTAGCCAGTGATGAGGTTCGGCCCCTTGAACCAGATCTCTCCCCGCTCGTCGACCCCCACGGCCTTCCCCTCGGGGTCACGGACCTCGATCTCGAGGATCGGCGTGGCCCGCCCCGTTGAGGTCGGGTGCGTCACGTAGTCGACCCCGCTGTTCTGAGGCCCGTAGGCGTTGGTCTCGGTCATGCCGTAGCCGATGCCGGGCGACGCCTTCTGGAACGACGACGACACCCGCTTCACCAGCTCGGGCGGCGCCGGGGCCCCACCACCGCCGACACTCACCAGGCTCGAGGTGTCGTGGTCGGCGAAGCGGGGTGACTCGAGGAGATCCCAGCTCTGGGTGGGGACGCCGACAAAGTTGGTGACCTGCTCGCGCTCGATCAGCTCGAGGGCGCGATCGGCGTCCCACTTGTACATGACGACGAGCTTGAGCCCGGAGGCGAAGCAGCTGAGCATCACCGGCACGCACCCGGTCACATGGAAGAGCGGGACGATGAGGATGAACGCCGAGCGGCCGGTGGGCGTCGGCGTGTCGGGCCGTCGCAGTCGCTCGACGGCGGTGCGGCAGGCGAAGCCGAGCAGGGCTTGCACGACCGCGCGGTGGGTCGAGACCGCGCCCTTCGGCCGGCCCGTCGTCCCCGACGTGTAGAGGATGGTGGCGTCGTCGTCGGGGCTGACCTCGATGTCGGGGAGGGGCGCACCGACGGGCAGCACGTCCTCCCACCGGTCGACGCCGTCGGGCGTGGGCCCGTCGCCGAGGCGGACGCCGAGGATGCGATGCCCGAGTCGTCCCCTGCTGGGGGCGGCCCGCTCGACGCGCTCGCGGTCGGCGATGAGGACCGAGGTGCCCGAGTCCTCGAGGGCGTACTCGAGCTCGTCGGTCGTCCACCACGCGTTGAGCGAGACGGAGACGGCGCCGATCGAGGTGATGGCGGCGAAGGCGAGGACCCACTCCGGGTAGTTCCGCATGCCGATGGCGACGCGGTCACCCTTCTTGATGCCGTAGCGATCGACGAGGAGGGCGCCGAGGGCATCGACCTGAGCCATGACCTCGGCGAAGCTCCACCGCTCGTCCTCGTACACGATGAAGATCTCGTCGCCTCGCGCCCTGGCGGTGGCGAAGATCTCCTTGAGCGAGGGAGGCGCCTGCTTGAAGGCGGTGACCTTCACGCCGTTGACATCGACGATCTCGGTCTCGAACCGCTCCCCGGGGGCGGTCACCGCCGCGACCGCGTCCGGGTAGCTCATGGTCTCTGTCACGGCGGCAGCCTCGCGCACCGGCCGGCTCAGGCGCAGGCTCGGCAGCGACCGACGACCGCGAAGTGCCGGGCCCGCATCACGAAGTCGTACTCGTCGCGCAGGCGGCGCTCGACGGTGCGGAAGAGGGTGACCGGCACCTCGACGATGCGGCCGCAGGCTTCGCACACGAGGTGATGGTGGGCGTCGTCGGCCAGGTGGTAGACGGCCGGCCCGTGACCGAGGTGGGTGTGCTCGACGATGCCGAGGCGGCTGAGGGTCTCGAGGGTGCGGTACACCGTCGCCCGGTGCACGTTGGCCGTCTGGGCCTGCACCTCGGTCAGCACCTCTTCGGCGGTGAGGTGGTGGTCGCTCTGGGCCAGGGTGGTGAGCACCTGGCGGCGGGCTGGGGTGAGGCGCTCGCCCTTGCCCCGCAGCCCCGCGGCCAGGGCCGCGATCCGTTCGTCCGGCATGGCCGGGATGGTAGTCCGCTCCGGCCGCTCAGAAGCGACCAGGTCGCATCTGGGCCGCACATCCGCGCTAGCGTCGCCACCGATGCGACGCCTGCTCTCCGCCGCCCTCCCACTCGTCGTGGCCAGCATGGTGGCGGCCGGATGTCAGACCTCGTCGGCCGCCACCAACAGCAGGATCCGCATCGTTTCCACCGTCGCCCCCATCACCGACATCGTCCGCCAGGTGGTGGGTGACCAGGTCGACCTCGTGGGCCTCATCCCCGACGGCGTCGACAGCCACACCTTCGAGCCGTCGCCGTCGACGGTCAAGGCGTTGGCCCAGGCCGACATCCTCTTCATGGACGGGCTCCACCTCGAAGGGTCGACGCTCGCACAGGCCAAGGCCAACATGGCCAAGGGCAGCAAGATCGTGTCGTTGGGCGACCTCACCGTCAGTCCCGACCAGTACGCCTACGACTTCACCTTCCCTAAAGCCCAGGGTGACCCGAACCCGCACCTCTGGATGGATCCGACCTACGCCATCCGCTTCTCAGAGCTCATTCGCGACGCCATGGTCAGGCGCGACGGGGCCCATGCCGAGGTCTACGTCGCCAACCAACGCGCCTTCGCCACCGCGGTCACCCGGGTCGACACCGCCGTTCGCACGGCGATCAACACCATCCCCGCCAACCATCGCAAGCTGCTGACCTACCACGACAGCTTCGCCTATTTCGCCCGGCGCTACGGCCTCGAAGTGATCGGCGCCGTGCAGCCGTCGGACTTCTCGGAGCCGAGCGCCCGCGAGATCACGGCCCTGATCGACCAGGTCAAGGCCACCGATGTGCCGGCCGTCTTCGGCTCCGAGGTGTTCCCCTCGACCGTCCTGCGGCAGGTGGCCTCCGCCACTGGCGCCGAGTACGTCGACCAGCTGAGCGACGACGTCCTGCCCGGGGCGCCGGCCGACCAGAACCACACCTACGTCGGGCTCATCGTCACCGACGTGAGGGTCATGGTCACCGCCCTCGGGGGTGACGCCACCGCCCTCGACCCCGTCGCCGTCGGTCCGACGTGGCGGCACCGACCGTGACCGCGCCCGCGTCGCCGCCCGCTTCGTCGCCGTTCGTCGAGTTCCGGGACTGCGCCTTCTCGTACGGCGGCAGGGAGATCGCCCTCGAGGCCGACCTCTGCCTCGACGCCGGCTCGCTCGTGGGTCTCGTCGGGCCCAGCGGGGCGGGCAAGACCACGCTGCTGCGCGCCGTGCTGGGCCAGCTCAAGCCCGTCCGGGGCGAGATCCTCATCGATGGCCAGCCCCTGGGCAGCCGCCCGCCCCGGCGCGTGGGCTACGTGCCCCAGCTCGAGACCATCGACTGGAGCTTCCCGATCACCGTCGAGGAGGCCGTACTTCTGGGGCGGGTGAGCGACGCCGGCCTTCTGCCCTGGCCCAGCCGGAAGGATCGGGCCGAGGTCGCCGAGCTCCTCGAGCGCCTCGGGCTGGCCCACCTTCGCCGGCGGCACATCCGGGCCCTGTCGGGCGGCCAGCAGCAACGCGTCTTCCTGGCCCGGGCTCTTATCAGGCGGCCCGACCTGCTGCTGCTCGACGAGCCCACCTCCGGCATCGACGTGGCCACCCGCCAGGACATCCTCACCCTGCTGCGCCAGCTCAACGCCGAGGGCATCGCCATCGTGCTCACGACCCACGACCTCAACGCGGTGGCCGCCGGCCTTCCCGAGCTGGTGTGCATGAACCGCCGCGTCATCGCCCACGGGCCGCCCGACGTCGTCTTCACCCCGGAGATCCTGCGGGCCACCTTCGGCTCGGAGATGATCGTCTTCCACCACGACGGCATGCTCCTCACGGCCGACGCGCCATTGCACGGGCCCGAGCACCCGCACCACGCCCACGTGCACCACGGTGCCCCGCACGTCGAGGTCGCCGATCTCAAGGAGGCGCGGTGATCGACTGGCTGGCCCAACCGTGGAGCTTCGCCTTCTTCCGGCACGGGATGATCGCGGCCACCCTCGCCGGCGGGCTGGCGGGCCTCGTCGGCATCTATGTCGTGCTGCGGCGGATGAGTTACATCGGCCACGGCCTGTCCCATGCCATCCTCGGCGGCGCGGTGGTCGGCTACATCGCCAACGCCTCGTTCTACGTCACGGGCGGGATCTGGGGCGCGGTGTCGGCCCTGATGATCACGGGCGTCTCCCGTTCCCGCAAGATCGGTGCCGACGCCGCCATCGGCATCATCACCACCGCCTCGTACGCAGTCGGCATCGCCCTCATCAGTCGGGGCCACCACTTCACCCGTAACTTCGAGGCCGCCTTCTTCGGCAACATCCTCGGCGTCACCACGTCCGAGGTGTGGCTCCTCGTGGCCGTCGCCATCGCCGTGGCGGTGACGATCTTCTTCTTCTACAAGCAGCTGCTGTTCGTCACGTTCGACCCCGAGGTGGCCTCGAGCTTCGGCGTGCGCACCGTCCTGGTCGACTCCGTGTTCTCGCTGGTGCTGGCGGCGTCGATCATCGCCACCATGCGCATCCTCGGGGTCACCCTCATCGCGGCGGCCATCGTCACCCCGGCGGTGGTCGCCCGCCTCTCGACCGACTCGTTCTCTCGCATGCTCCTGCTCTCCGTCGGGGTCGGCGCCCTGTGCGGCTTCGGCGGCATGTACGTCAGCTACTACGGCGACATCGCCTCGGGGGCCACGATCACCCTCTTCGGGGCCGCCGTGTTCGCCGTCGTCTACCTGGGTGGCCTGGCCCGCGGCCGGTTCAGCCGGGCCAGACGGGGCGATCAGACCGCCGCCGACGACCCCGGTGAGGGGCTGGTGGGCTTCGCAGCCCGGGCCACGGCACTGGCCGACATCGACATCCACTGAGGTCGTACGGTGCGCCCATGACTGACGAATGGACCTGGCTCGACGCCACCGCCCAGGCCGAGCTGGTGCGCACCGGCGAAGCTTCGCCGCTCGAGCTGCTGGAGTCGGCCATCGCCACGATCGAGGCCAAGAACCCGGCCCTCAACGCCGTGATCCACACCATGTACGACCGGGCCCGGGACGAAGCGGCGTCGGTGGCGTCCATCCCCGACGGGCCGTTCAAGGGCGTGCCCTTCCTCATCAAGGACGCGGTGGCCCACACCGCCGGCGACCCGTACCACCTCGGCATGCGCGCTCTGAAGGATCGGGGCCACACCGCCGAGGCCGACACCTGGCTGGTCGAGCGCTTCCGGGCCGCCGGGTTCGTGATCTGCGCCAAGACCAACCTGCCCGAGCTGGCCACGACCATCACAACCGAGCCCCTCGCCTACGGCCCCACCCGGAACCCGTGGAACACCGATCGCAGCCCGGGCGGGTCGAGTGG
>JAUTXA010000172.1 GCA_030838265.1 Actinomycetota bacterium
GGAGGTGCGGGAGCGCAACTGGGACCTGATCGTGGTCGACGCGGTCGCGTCGGGTCACATTGTCGGCCAGCTCACCGCGCCGCAGTCGATCAACGAACTGGTGTCGGTCGGCCTCATCCGTCAGCAGACCGACTGGATGGTCGACATGCTCGGTGACCCCGCCATCACCGGACTGATCATCACGGCCACACCCGAGGAGATGCCCGTCAACGAGACGCTCGAACTCGCCGAGCGCCTCCGGAAGGAGTCCAACGTCGACCTCGCGGCCGTCGTGGTGAACCGCGTGCTGCCGGAACTGTTCGGGCGCCGCGAGGAGGAACTGTTCGACGCACTCAACACGCCTGAGCGACGCGGCGAGCTAGCGGCCGCCGCCGGGGGAGAGGTCGACCACTTGATGGACGCGGCCTCGTTGGCGGTCGCGTTGCGCCGCGGCAGCGCGGAACACCTCGAGCGCCTGCGCGCCGAACTCGACCGCAACGTGCCGATGCTCTACGTGCCCTACCTGTTCCTGCGCACGCACGGCATGCGCGCCACGCGCATGGTGGCGGCCGCGCTGTCGGCGGAGTTGGGGTACTGATGGCGTCGTCGAACAAGGCCCGCGCCGGATCGATCGAGCAGCTACTCGCCGCCAAGGAGATCGTGGTGTGTTGCGGTTCGGGCGGCGTGGGCAAGACCACCACCGCCGCCGCGCTCGGCGCCATGGCGGCGACGCGTCACGGCGGCCGCGTGCTCGTGCTCACGGTGGACCCGGCGCGGCGTCTCGCCAATGCCCTCGGCCTCGAAGGCTTCGGCAACGTGGAGACGCGCGTCCCCGAGAGCGCCTTTGCCGAAGCGAACGTGAAGCCGCGGGGCGAGTTGTGGGCGGCGATGCTCGACACCAAGCAGTCGTGGGACAACCTTGTCCGCCGTCACGCCCCCGACCGCGAGACCGCCAGCCTCATCTTGGCCAACCCGCTCTACCAGAACATCTCCGGCAAGTTCGTGCAGAGCCACGACTACATCGCCATGGAGCGGCTCTACGAGATCCACGCCGAAGGCGCCTACGACCTCATCATCGTCGACACGCCACCGACCCGGAATGCCCTCGACTTCCTCGAAGCGCCGGCCCGCATGGCCGACTTCTTCTCCAGCCGCTTCCTGCGCCTCATCACCGCGCCGGCCCGTAGCCGCTTCGTCAACCTGGCGACCAAGCCCTTCTACCAAGTGGCCGACCGCATCCTCGGCACCCAGTTCCTGCAGGACATCTCCGAGTTCTTCATCCTCTTCCAGACCATGTACGACGGCTTCGTCGATCGGGCCGAAGCCGTGGCCCGTCTGCTCCACGACAAGCGCACCACCTTCATCGTGGTGTCCACCCTCGAATCGGCGCCCCTGCACGAGGCCGACTTCTTCATCGACGCCCTGAGCGACAAGCGCTACCACCTCGGCGCTGTCGTGTTGAACAAGGTGCTGCCGTCGTACCTGCTCGACGAGCAGGCGGCCCGGGTGGCCGAGGAGCTGTGCCGCCAGTCCGACAACCTGGCCAAGAAGCTGGGCAAGGAGGCTGGCTCGGCGGCCCAGGTGAGCCGCGTCCTCACCGAGATCGGCGAGAGCTTCCTGCGCTTCCAGGTGGTGGCCCAGCGCGAGACAGAGCAACGCTCCGAGCTGGCCGTGACCCCCGATGTGGTGGCGTCCGTGCCCTACTTCGAGACCGACATCTACGACATCGCCGGCCTGCTGCGGCTGGGCGAGAAGATCTGGAGCTGACCGTGGCCGACCGCATCAACCGCGACATCGTCAACCCTGAGGTCGAGGCCTACGCCGAGGCCCACACGACACCCATGCCAACCCACCTCGCCACTCTCGAAGCCGAGACCAAGGAGCGCTTCCAGGCCTGGGGGATGATGGTCGGCACCCTCGAGGGTCGCTACCTCGAGATGCTCGTGTTCGCCACCCAGCCCCGGCTCGTCCTCGAGATCGGCACGTTCACCGGCTACTCGTCGCTGGCCATGGCCGCGGCCCTGCCGGCCGGTGGGCGCATCATCACGTGCGACATCAATGAGGAGCATCTGGCCGTGGCCCGCCGCCACATCGAGGCCAGCCCCTACGCCGACCGGATCGAGATCAAGGTCGGGCCGGCCATCGACACCATTGCCACCCTCGATGGGCCCTTCGACCTCGTCTTCATCGACGCCGACAAGACGGGCTACGCCGCCTACTTCGAGGCCGTGCTTCCCAAGCTCGCGCCCACTGGCATCATCGCCGTCGACAACACCCTCTGGAGCGGTCGGGTCGTGGCCACCGGCGACCGGGCCGACGACTCGCCCGACACCCTGGCCCTGCGCGCCTTCAACGACGCGGTGGTGGCCGACGAGCGGGTGATCTGCGTCCAGACCACCGTGCGCGACGGCGTCACCCTCATCCGCCAGCGCTGACCATCAGAGAGGGCGCCCTCTACCATCGAGGGGACCGTGTCCTCCCCGACTGAGCTGGCCCACCTGCACACCAACATCGACCTGCCTGCCCTCGGCCACCTCCAGCGGCTCATGGCCTCGTGGGGGATGCTGGCCGACCTCTGCTTCGCCGACCTGCTCCTCTTCGCGCCGGTCACCGAGGGCGACGGGAGGGCCGACGGCAACAAGTTCGTGATCCTGGGCCAGATGCGGCCCTCGACCAGCCAGACCCTGCACCGTCAGGACTTGGTGGGGCGGCTCATGGACGAGGTCGACCGCCCGCTCGTGGTGCGGGCCTGGCGACTGGGCGAGATCGTCGAGGGCGAGATCAACGCCACCGACCGGGGCGAGCGGGCCCGCATCCAGTGCATCCCCGTCCGCTGGCAGGGCCAGCTCCTCGCCGTGATGACCCGGGAGTCGGCCCTCACCGTCGGGCGCCGGCCGGGCGAGCTCGAGCGGGTCTACGTCGAGACCTTCGACCGCTTCGCCCGCATGATCGTCGCCGGCGAGTTCCCCTTCGCCACCGACGACGTCGAGGGTGAGGAGTCGCCTCGCGTCGGTGACGGCGTCCTCGTCCTCGATACCGGCGGACGGGTCGAGTACGCCTCGCCCAACGCCGTCAACGCCCTTCACCGCATGGGCATCCACTCGAACACCGAGGGCATGCGGCTCGACGAGGCGGGCATGGAGGAATCCGCGGTGCGCACCGCCTTCGCCACCGGCGCGCCCGTCACCGAGGAGGTCGAGCGCCGCCCCGACGTGATCTGCCTCATGCGCGTCATCCCCTTGCTCGATGGCGGCGAGGTCACGGGCGCACTGGCGCTGCTGCGCGACGTCACCGACCTGAGGCGCCGTGATCGCCTCTTGCTCTCGAAGGACGCCACCATCCGCGAGGTCCACCACCGGGTGAAGAACAACCTGCAGACGATCTCGTCGTTGCTGCGGTTGCAGGCCCGGCGCCTTCCCGGCGGTGACGGACGGTCCGCCCTCGAGGAGGCCGAGCGTCGCATCCGCTCGATCTCGCTCGTCCACGACATCCTCTCCCGCGAGGTGGGGGAGCGGGTGCTGTTCGACGAGATCGTCGAGCCCCTCGTCCGGATGGCCCGGGAGGGCGTGCTGTCACCGGAGCGGGGCATCGACTTCCGCGTCGAGGGCGATGCCGGAGAGCTGCCCGCCGAGGTGGCGACGCCGCTGGCCCTCGTCCTCACCGAGCTGCTGCAGAACGCGGCCGAGCATGCCTTTGTCGGCAAGAGAGAGGTCGAGGGGGCCGTCACCGTCCGCCTCCACAACGATGGCGAGACCCTCACCGTCGAGGTTCGCGACAACGGCGTCGGCGTCCCCGAGGACTTCGTCATCGAGCGCACCGACAGCCTTGGCCTGTCGATCGTGCGCGACCTGGTCAGCGGTCAGCTGGGTGGTGTGATCTCGATGCGGCGCGACGACGGCACGGTGGTGTCGCTCGAGATCCCGGTGGCCGGCCGCGAGGGCCGACGGGCATAGATGGAGGGGTCAGGACGCCTGGCGCTGGCGGGAGAGCCAGGCCTTGCGCAGCTTGCGGCGCTCTTCCTCGGAGGCACCGCCCCACACCCCGGACTCCTGGTTGGTGGCGAGGGCGAACTCGAGGCAGGGGACCTGGGCGGCACAGCTCTGGCACACCGACCGGGCGGCCTCGATCTGGTCGAGGGCCATGCCGGTTGTGCCGATGGGGAAGAACAGCTCCGGGTCGGTGTCCCGACACGCGGCAGAGTCACGCCAGTCGTCGATATCCCAGTCGATCGTGCGGCTCCAGGTGAGCGTCACGTTGCCTCCCGGCGGGGGGTAGTCAGATTGTGGTTAGTGACTGCATTCACATGACAATCGCCAGCCCGACTGCTTCAGGCGTCATGTGGATGGGCGCTGCGAGCCTAAGGACGAGCCCTCGCCGCTGCAAGGGATTCTTCGCCGGTCACCAGGCTTTTTCCTCCCGGAAGATCCCGAAATGACCCGAGTGCTCGCCCACCGCGGGGCGTCGGCCGTCCGGCCCGAGAACACGCTCGAGGCCTTCGTCGAGGCCCGGCGGCTGGGCGCCGATGGCGTCGAGCTCGACGTGCGCCGCACGGCCGACGGCGCCCTGGCCGTCCACCACGACGCCGCCATCGCCGGCGGGGCCGCCGTCTGTGAGCTGGACGTGGGCCAGCTGCCCCCGTCCGTCCCCCTCTTGGACGCCGCTCTCGACGCCTGCGAAGGGATGGTGGTCAACGTCGAGGTCAAGAACCTCCCCACCGACCCCGACTTCGACCCGGCCTGCGGCGTGGCGACGGAGGTGGCGGTCTGCCTCATCGAGCGGGGCGACGAAGCCCGGCGATACCTGGTGTCGTCGTTCCATCTGGCCACCATCGACGCCGTCCGCTCCGTCGAGCCGTCGCTGGCGACTGGGTGGCTCACCATCTCGGGCTACGACCAGCTGCGGGCCGCCGACACCGCCGCCGAGCACGGCCACGCCGCCCTCCACCCCCACGAGTCCGTCGTGAACCCCGAGCTGGTGGCCCGGGCCCACGACCTCGGCCTCGCCCTCAACACCTGGACGGTCGACGACCCCGACCGGGCCCGCACCCTCGGCATCCCCGTGCGACGGGTGGAGGTGATCGTCTGGACGGTCGCCGGACTCCTCTCGACGCTGGGGTTCTTGTTGCGCGCCCCCTTCGCGGGCGTGGCCCCCACCGAGCTGGCCGGGCCCCAGGTGCTCCTGCCCGCCCTGGCGGCCGCCGTCG
>JAUTXA010000208.1 GCA_030838265.1 Actinomycetota bacterium
TCACCCAGGTCGATGGCCCGGTACCAGTTGAGGGCGGCCTTGAGGGCACCCGGCTCTGTGAGGACGCGGACGTAGTCCTCGATGGCCTCTTCGTCGGTCATCCCGCTGCCACTGAACAGGTTGCGCAGGCCGGTGGCGTCGTCGGCCAACATCAGGTCCTCAGCCCCCTCCTGCCGGAAGAAGAGCATGTAGCTCGACCGCTCGACCTGATCGCTGTCGCCGCCGTCCCCGTCCGACGCCAGAGAGGTCGTGAACGCGGCCGGGTGCGGGGTCGAGAGGACGGTCAGGGTCCGGAGGCGATCGGGGAAGCGCCCAGCCACCTGCCAGGCCACCGCGCCACCCCAGTCGTGGCCGACGAGGTCGATCTGGTGACCGCCCATCGAGTCGGCGATGGCCAGCACGTCGGCCACCAGGTGATGGACCTTGTAGGCCTCGACGGCGTCGGGACGGGCCTGACGCGAGTAGCCCCGCTGGTCAGGGGCCACCGCCCGGTATCCGGCATCGGCCAGGGCGACGAGCTGCCTGTCCCACGACCGCGCCGTCTCCGGGAAGCCGTGCAACAGCAGCACCAGCCGTCCGTCGCCCGGCCCTGCGGCCCGCGCCGTGAACCTCAAGTCGCCGACAGGGATCTCGAGCTGCTCGATCTCGGTCACGGCCCGATCTCAGTCGGCAATGACGAGGCTGCGCCACACGGGCAGCATTCCCTTGACCTCGTCGGGCGACTTGCGGAGGGCGTCCTCCTGCACGGTGTCGACGATGTCGCGCTGCTCCGAGTAGTGGTGCGAGCAGCCAGGGAAGAGCGACTTGCGAATGGCCAGCAGCTCGGCCGGGGCCCCGCCGAGGAAGCCCCACAGCGTGAAGGCCAACTGGTAGTCGAAGATCACCGGCGCCCTTCCGAACATGGCGGCCCGCTTCGATCCGACCGCGAAGCAGCCGGCGACAGCGTCATCGGCCGACTCGCCCGCTTGCAGCTCGAGCCGGTCACGAAAGCGCTCGGCCAACCGCAGGCCGTAGCCGGCGTCGGGCCCGGTCGACCCGAAGTTGTGGCCCTTGGGCAGGGACGGCCCGAGCAGCTCGGCGGGGCGGTCCGGCACCCAGCCGTCGGGCACGGGAAGGCGCTCAGTGACCCGGACGCGGTCGGCGGCGCGGAGCGGGACGTACTCGGGTTGGGTCATCAGCCGTCAGTGTTGTGCAGCAGGCCGTAGACGATCGAATCGGCCAGCGCCTGCCATGACGCCTCGATGATGTTCTCTGACACGCCGATGGTCGACCACGAGCGCTCACCGTCGGTCGAGTCGAGCAGCACCCGGGTGACCGCGCCCGTCCCCTTGTTCGTGTCGAGGACGCGCACCTTGTAGTCGGTGAGATGGATGTTGGCGAGCGACGGGTAGACGTTGGCCATGGCCTTGCGCAGAGCGGCGTCGAGGGCGTTGACCGGACCGTTGCCCTCAGCCGTCGTGACCTTGCGCTGACCGTCGACGTGGATCTTGATGGTCGCCTCGGTGATGACCTCGTCGCCCTTCTCCTCGGTGAAGACGCGGTAGGACTCGAGGGCGAAGTAGCCCTGCTCCCACCCGCCGGCCCGCCGCATGAGCAGCTCGAGCGATCCGTCGGCCGCCTCGAAGTGGTAGCCCTCGTGCTCGAGGCGCTTCAGCTGGTCGACCACCTCGTTGAGGGTCGGCCCATCGAGGTCGATGCCGATCTCCTTGGCCTTGAGCTGCAGGGTCGAGCGCCCGGCCAGCTCGGAGACCACGAACCTGGTGCCGTTGCCGACGAGATCCGGCGGCACGTGCTCATAGGCGTCGGGGCGGCGGGCGATGGCGCTGACGTGCAGGCCGGCCTTGTGGGCGAAGGCGGACGGGCCGACGTAGGGCTGCTGCGGGCTCATCGTCACGTTCACCAGCTCGGCGATGTGGTGGCTGACCGGCGTGAGCCGTTCGAGCCGGCCCTCGGGCAGGGTCTTGATCCCCATCTTCAGGGTGAGGTTGGGGATGATCGTCGTCAGGTTGGCGTTGCCCGTCCGCTCGCCGTAGCCGTTGATGCAGCCCTGTACCTGGGTGGCGCCGCCGCGCACGCCGGCCAGGGCGTTGGCCACCCCGCAGCCCGCGTCGTCGTGGGCGTGAATGCCGATGGCGACGTCGTGGCCCACGTAGGCCGAGACCTCGGCCACGATGCGCTCGACCTCGTGGGGCAGGGACCCGCCGTTGGTGTCGCACAGCACCAGCGTCGAGGCCCCGGCGGTGACGGCGCCTTCGAGCACCCGGAGGCTGAACTCGGGGTTGCGCTTGTAGCCGTCGAAGAAGTGCTCGGCGTCGAACATGGCGCTGAGGCCCTGGCTGCGGAGGAAGGCGATGGAGTCGCTGACCATGGCCACGCCCTCGTCGAGGGTGGTCTCGAGGGCCTCGAGCACGTGGTAGTCCCAGCACTTGCCCACGATGCAGACCGTGCCGGTGCCGGCCTCGACCAGGTGGCGAAGGGTGTCGTCGGAGTCGACCTTGCCGGCCTTGCGCCGCGTCGACCCGAAGGCGACCAGCACCGAGGTGTCGAGGCGAAGCTCGGTGACGGCCCGCCGGAAGAACTCGTCGTCTTTGGGGTTGGCCCCGGGCCAGCCGCCTTCGATGTAGTGCACACCGAGCCAGTCGAGCTGCTCGGCGATGCGGAGCTTGTCGTCGACCGTGAGCGAGATGCCCTCGAGCTGGCTGCCGTCGCGCAGGGTCGTGTCGTAGACCTCGACAGAGGACGGCAGCGGACGTGCCTCTACCTCGGGGTCAGGTGCGGACAAGCTCGTTCCAATCCTTGTACTGGTCGACCTCGCCGCGGACGGCGGCGAAGAACACCTCTTGGATCTTGCGGGTGATGGTGCCGGGGTCGCCGATCTCGCGGTCGTCGACCGAGCGGATGGGAACCACCTCGGCCGCCGTGCCCGACAGAAAGGCCTCGTCGGCCGTGTAGAGATCGCTGCGCAGGAGGTTGCCGACCTCGCACTCGTAGCCCAGGTCGCGGGCGATCGTCATCACGCTGCTCTGGGTGATGCCCTCGAGGGCACCGGCCGACACCGGCGGGGTGATGACCTTGTTGTTCTTGACGATGAAGATGTTCTCGCCCGTGCACTCGCTGACGTAACCCTGGGGCGACAGCAGGATGGCCTCGTCGTAGCCCGCCTTCAACGCCTCGATCTTGGCCATCGACGAGTTGATGTACATCCCCGTCCCCTTGGCCGCCGGCGGCATGGCGTTGGGGTCGTGGCGCTGCCACGAGCTGATCTTCATGCGCACGCCGTTCTTGATGCCCTCGTCGCCCAGGTAGGTGCCCCACGGCCACACCGCGATCGACACGTTGACCGGCGCGGGCAGCGGGTTGAGGCCCATCTCGCCGTAGCCCAGGTAGACGAGGGGACGGATGTAGCAGGCGTCGAGCCCGTTGACCCGCACCGTCTCCTTGACTGCCTCGATGAGCTCGGGGAGCGAGTAGGGGATGTCGAGGAAGAAGATCTTGGCGCTGTTGAAGAGGCGCACCATGTGATCGGTCAGCCGGAAGACGGCCGGCCCCTGCGACGTGGCATAGGCCCGGATGCCCTCGAACACGCCGCAGCCGTAGTGCAGGGTGTGGGTGAGGATGTGGATCTTGGCGTCGTCCCAGTTGACGAGCTCGCCGTCCATCCAGATCTTGTCGACGGGTTCCAGCGGCATTTCGTTTGGCTCCTAGAGGTTGGTGGCGACGGCGTCGCCGATCTCGGATGTCGTGCCCGTGAGCGAGGTCGCCCCGGTGACGGCTTTGGTGATGCGGGCGGCGGCCTCGGCCTCGCCCAGGAACTCGAGCATCATCGCTGCCGAGCGGATGGCGGCGAGGGGGTTGGCCCGGCCCGTCCCCACGATGTCGGGGGCCGACCCGTGGACGGGCTCGAAGAGCGATGGCCCGGTGCGCGCCGGGTTGAGGTTGGCCGACGCGGCCAGGCCGATGCCGCCCGCAACCGCGCCGCCCAGGTCGGTGAGGATGTCGCCGAAGAGGTTGTCGGTGACGATCACGTCGTAGCGCTCGGGTGACTCGACCATGTAGATGCACGCCGCGTCGACATGGTTGTAGGCGGTGTCGACGTCGGGGAACCCGGCCGCCACCTCGTCGAAGGTGCGCTGCCACAGGTCGCCGGCGAAGGTCAGCACGTTGGTCTTGTGGACCAGGGTGAGGTGACGGCGGGGACGGGACTGGGCCAGCTCGAACGCGTAGCGGACGCAGCGCTCGACGCCGTGGCGGGTGTTGACCGACCCCTGGGTGGCGATCTCGTGGGCCGTGCCCTTGCGCAGGAACCCGCCCTCGCCGGCGTAGGCCCCCTCGGTGTTCTCTCGGATGACGGCGCAGTTGAGGCGCTCGGACTCGAAGGGCCGCAGGTTCACGTAGAGGTCGAGCTCGAAGCGCAGCCGCAGGAGGAGGCCCCGCTCGAGGACCCCGGGCGGGACGTCGGGCGTCCCCACCGCCCCCAGCAGGATGGCGTCGTAGCCCCGCAGCTCGTGGAGCGTGGCGTCGGGCAGGACCTCGCCCGTCCGCAGGTAGCGGGCCCCGCCCAGGTCGTAGTCGGTGGTGGCGAGGTCGACCCCGGCGGCGCGCACCACCTTCAGGGCCTCGGAGATGACCTCCGGACCGATGCCGTCACCGGCGAGGACTGCGATCTTGTGCTGAGGCAAGGGGAAACCGTTCGTGAGAAACAGAAAACCGCCCACATTGTGGACGGTCGAAGGGCACACCGGAGTATCGGTGCGCTCTACGGAATTACGACGATCTGGCGAGGCGACATAGCCCAGTCAGTCTCACCCACGGCTGAGAGAACGTCAACCGGGCGATAGCCTGCGGGCATGAGCGAGCAGAGCGAGACCAAGCTCTCCCCCACGGCCCACAAGCGACTGAGCGAGGAGCTCACCGAGCTCACGACCAAGGGACGGATCGACGTCGCCCGCACCATCGAGGCGGCCCGGGCTCTGGGCGACCTCTCCGAGAATGGCGACTACCACGCCGCCAAGGATCACCAGGGGAAGATGGAGACCCGCATCCGCCAGCTCCAGCACATCCTCAAGAACGCCACGATCGTCGACGAGCCCGCCGCCGGTGGCGCCGTCACCATCGGCTCGGTCGTCTCGCTGCGCTACGAGGGCGACGATGACGTCGAGCGCTTCCTCATCGGGTCGATCGAGGAGAAGCACCCCGACCTGACCGTCATCTCCGACAGCTCACCGCTGGGCAAGGCCCTCGAGGGTCACAACGTGGGCGAGGTCGTCGAGTACGAGGTGCCGAGCGGGGCCAAGCTCAAGGTCGAGATCGTCGAGGTCGGCGGCCTCTAGCCGTCTCCGGCTCTCGCGCTCTTCGGTCCCGCGCCGAGCCGAGTCGTTAGGCGTCGAGGGTGAAGTGGGGGTTGTAGATGAGGCCGATGTCGTTGCCGGCGGGATCGGTGACGGTGGCCACCTTGATGCCGTCCCCCACCTCCTGGGCCGGGGCGATCACGGTGGCCCCCACCCCGGTGAGCTCGGCGATGGCGGCGTCGATGTCGGCCACGCCCCAGAAGGCCCGGTGGCCCTCGGCCTGGGCCAGGTTCGGGTCGAGCCCCAGCTCGTAGCCACCCACGTTGAAGCCCACATAGAACGGCTCGTCGAAATAGGGCTCGATGCCCAGCGCGGCCGTGAACCACACCTTGGCCTTGTCGAGATCGGGAGCGGGATAGATGACCGTGCGCAGTCCGAGGAACATGCCCGCATCCTCCCAAAGGTCCCCGACCACCGCACGGCGAACTCTTCAGGCATGTCAACGACGTATATGGGCGTGACCCGCAACACCCCTCGCCTGTTCCTCGAGATCTCGACGTGGGTGCTCCGCGCCGCCAGCCTCATCGCGGTGCCGGTCGGGCTCATCATGTCGTTCGGACTCATGGCTCGAACCGACGTCCTGGGCGAGCACTCCTCGTCCGGGCTCGGCGTGGGGATGCTCTTCGGGACAGTCGTGGTCGCGGTCGCCCTCTACGCCTTCGCGGAGACCATCGACCTCCTTCTCGACATGAAGGCCAAGCTCGACCGCAGCTGATCAGCTCGTGAGGTGCTCGATGCTGCGCTGGTGGCCGCGCACCTGAAGGTAGATGGAGAGCGGGATGAGGACGACGAACAGGATCACCGCGGCGGCGTTGTCGTTCACCTGGTCATGATGACGCAGGCCCGCGCTCTTCGGTCACTTGGGCACCAATCAGGTACCTGGGTGACCAAAGGGCTGGGCCTCGGTCGGGGTTGTCGAGCAGTCGTCAGGCGGCGCGGAGGGCGGCGATGACGGCCCGGGCGTCGGCCCGGGCGGCTCGGAGGTCGGCCCGGCCGGCGCGCACCGAGTCCCTGGCGGCGAGGATGGCCGGACGGTTGCCGGGGTAACCCGAGGGCTCGAGGTTGATCACGCTGCTCGACACGCTGGCGACGGCCGACTGGGCCGCGGCCACCTTGGCCTTCATGTCGTCGAGTTGAGCCTGGGCCTGGGTCATGTCCTTGCCGGCGCCCTTGCGCTTGTCGATGCCGTCCTGCAAGCGGGCCTCGGCGTCAGCGCGCTGGGTGCTGGTGCCGATCGCCGTGACCGCGTCGGCGGCGATGACCAGGTGCACCTTGGGAGCCATCAGCAGATAGACGCGGTAGGTCTCGACCACGCTCTTGGCATCGGTCCGCAACGAGGCACAGTCGGTGTCGGCGGCGACGTGACTCCGCAACGAGGTGAGTCCACTCTTCTCGGCCGCCAGCTGCGACTGAAGGGTGGAGCGGTCCGACGCGGTGAGGCCCCTTGCGTCGGTGGTGCGGGTGGTGAGCGTGCCCAGCGTCGTCAGCCGGCGGTCGATGGCCGCGGTGATGTGGGTCTTCACGGTGGCGACGTCGCAGCGGTCGACGGCCGCGGTGCGGGTGTCGGCCGATGTGCCGGACGAGCCCGCCGACCCGGTCTGAGCGGTGGCGGCGACGGGAGCGAGCAGGCTGAGGCCGGCGACGGCCCCGACGGTGAGGGTGCGGATGCGGCGGTTCACTTGGTGGGGTCTCCTTCATCGGAGGACAGATCGCTGTCCAGGCTGTTCATGTCCTTGTCGACCTGGTCGATGTTGAGGTCGACCGTGGCGAGGTCGGCCTCGGCCGCGGCCGCGGCGTCGGCCGCGCTGGCCACGGTCGTCGTCGTCACCACCGCCGACGTGGTCGTGGTCTCGGGGACGACTCGGGCTTGGCGGGCGCTCCGGCCACACCCCCCGACGGCGAGCGCGAAGACGAGGAGCAGCACGGGAGGCACTCGCTTGGCTGTGGTTGGCATAGACCCATGATCGGGCCCCGCCGTCGGAATAGCGATGATCGAGGTGTTAGGACTGTGTGATGGCTGAGAGCCCGCTGAACCACCCGGGAGCTCCCTGGTTGCCGCCCGGCCGCAAGGTCAAGCTCGGGCGGCGGGGCACGACGTTCATCCGCCAGCTCGACGGTCCCGCCGGGGCGCCCACGGTGCTGCTTCTCCACGGCTGGACGGTCGACGCCGACGTCAACTGGTTCCAGTGCTACCGGTCCCTGTCGCAGCGGTTCAACGTCGTGGCCATGGACCACCGGGGCCACGGGCGTGGCATCCGCTCGATCCGTCCCTTTCGTCTCGAGGACTGCGCCGACGACGTGGCCGCTCTGGTCCACGAGCTAGGGACGGGACCAGTCATCCCCGTCGGCTACTCGATGGGCGGGCCCATCGCCCAGCTCACGTGGCGGCGCCACCCTGACATCGTCGACGGCCTCGTCCTGTGCGCCACCAGCCGCAAGTTCGCCAGCCGTGACCCCCGCACCCGCCTGCTCTTCGGTTCGATGCTCGGTCTCTCGGCCGGCGCCCGGCTCGTCCCCGCCGCGCTGCGCCGCCAGCTCATGGATCAAGTCATGGGACGCCGCCTCAACGATGCCGACCCCTTCGCCCAGTGGGTGATGACCGAGGTCAGGCGCAACGACATGAGCGCCGTGCTCCAAGCCGGCTACTCGATCGGCTCGTTCGACTCACGGGCCTGGCTCCCCGAGATCGACGTCCCGGCAGCCGTCGTCGTCACTGAGCTCGACCGCCTGGTGAACCCTCGCTACCAGCGGGACCTGGCCGCGGCCATCCCCGGCGCCACCATGCACCCGGTGCGGGGCGACCACGGCGCATGCGTGATGAACCCGCGCCAGTTCGTCCCCGCCCTCATGAGTGCCTGCGACTCGGTGGCCAGCCGGGTCCGGTCACGCGTGGGCTGACGCCGTCCACTTCGGGCCCAGGAAGCGGCGCCCGGCCACGATCGTCCTCGTCGTCATCCACGCCACCAGCCCCAGCCAGATGCCGGCGATGCCGAGGCGATGCCAGTGCAGGACGGCGACGGCGACCGGGACGAAGACGAAGAGGGCCGGGATCGTCGTCCACTGCAGGTAGCGGAAGTCCGACGCCCCCATGAGGATCCCGTCGAGGGCGAAGGCCACACCGGCCGGCACCTGCATGGCGCCGAGGATGATGAGACCGATCGTGGCTCGATGGATCACGGCCGGGTCGCTGGTGAAGACGCGTGGGATCCACGGGGAACCGATGGCGAGCACCACGCCGATGGCGGCCCCGAACACCAGCCCGTGGGTGATCGTGCGACGAGCGATGGCCTCGGCCTCGACCGGCGAACCCGCACCCAGATCGGTGCCCACCGTGGCCTGGGCGGCGACGGCGAGAGCATCAAGCACCAAGGCGAGGAAGATGAAGATCTGGAACGTGATCTGGTGGGCCGCCAGAGTGGACGGGCCGACGCGGGCGGCCACCGACGTGGCCAGGGTGAGGGCGGCCAGCAAGGCCGCGGTGCGGATGAAGAGGTGGCGGCCGATGACCACGAGGCGCCGCATCTCGCGGGGTGCAGGCCGAAGGGTGACGTCGGCGGCGAGAACGCGAGCGCCGGTGATGCGCATGAACCAGAAGGCGGCCACGAACTGGGCGACGACCGTCCCCCACGCCGAGCCGGCCACGCCCAGGTGGAAGCCGTAGACGAGGGCGAGCTCGAGCACGACGTTAAGGGCGTTGGCCACGATCACCACCCGGAAGGGGGTCCGGGTGTCGGAGAGGCCCCGGAGGTGGCCCTGACCGACGAGGGTGACGAGCAGTGCAGGCACCCCGACGGCGCTGATGCGCAGGTAGGTCACCGCCGCGTGGAGCACCGGGCCGTGGCCGCCGAGGGCACCGGCGATGGGACGGGCGGCGACGAAGACAAGGGCCGCGATCGGCAGCCCGATGGTGGCGGCCAGCCAGAGCCCCTGGGCCGCGACCCCGGCCGCGCCGCGATGATCGCCGCGACCGGTGAGGTAGGCGACGCGCGATGTCGTCCCGAACGAGAGGAAGTTGAACACCCACGTCAGGGTGCTGAGGACGGTGGCGGCAAGGGCCAACCCACCGAGGGGCGCGGTGCCGAGGTGGCCGACGATGGCCGTGTC
>JAUTXA010000288.1 GCA_030838265.1 Actinomycetota bacterium
CGGGGTAGGGCTAGCAACACCCCTGCGAGGCATGGCCGCACCCTGGGCCGTCGCCCGTCCCAAGTGCGACGATGGTGTCGGAAATGACCGAAGCCAACGTCTCCGTGCTGATCGTTGACGATCAGCCCCCGTACCGCGGCGCGGCGCGGGCGGTGATCCGCCTCACGCCCGGGTTCGAGGTGGTGGGCGAGGCCGAGACCGGTGAGCAGGCGGTCGAGCTGGCCCGCGACCTGCAGCCCGACGTCGTCCTCATGGACATCAACATGCCGGGGATCAACGGCATCGAAGCGGCCCGCCAGATCCTGGCCCAGCGGGATTCCACCTGCGTGATCCTGCTCTCGACCTACCAGGCCGATGACCTTCCGGCCGACGCCGTCACCATCGGGGCCGCGGCCTACGTCCACAAGGAGGACTTCGGCCCCCAGGTCGTCCGCGACATCTGGGACGCCCGGGCCTCAGCCTGAGCCGAGGTGACGGCGGAAGAAGTCGTCGTAGCTGTCGCGCTCGAACAGCGGGATGGCGACGTGGCCGCCGGGGTTGACGTGCATGGTCTTCTCCGTCGATCCGAGGGCGTCGAAGAGATCGATGCCCGACTGACGGGACATGAGCTCGTCGTGCCACTGGAACACGAACAGGATCGGGATGCTGATGCTGCGGGCCGCCGCCTCATAGCCCGAGCCACCCGCCAGCTTGCCCAGCCCGGCCAGCCCGAGAACAGCCGCGCTGATGCGCGGCTCGCGGGCCACGAGGGGCACGCCGAGGAGCGTCCCCATCGACAGACCCCAGTAGCCGAAGCGACCGTCGGATAGCCCGGGCTCGGCCTCGAGGGCGTCGATGGTGGCCATCCAATCGGTGGTGCCCCGCTTGGCCCGCTCGATCCAGCGACGAGCCTCGTCGTCCGACACCTCGGTCCCTCGGCCGGGCCCCGACGCAATGCGACCCTCGAGCCGTTGCCGGGCCACGTTGGCGGCCTCGTCGTCGGTTACCCGCTCGCCGTGATCGGGCGCGTCGATGGCCACGGCCGAGAAGCCGAGATGGCGGACGAAGCGCCGGGCCAACCCGAGCACGTTGGCGACCCGCTTGTGCTGGGTCCCGCCGTGGCCGATGAGGATCAGGGGCCGAGGTTCGGTCGTGCCTTCCGGCGTCCAGATGATGCCGGGGACGACCTCGTCGGCGACCTTCAGGTCGAACCGTCGCTCGACGACTCCCCGCTCTGTCGATTCGCTGATGATGTCCACGGATCGAGCGTAGACCGACAAGCCCGGCGGGCCGGATCCGCGTCGGGCGTCGGGCCTAGTCGGAGGACGGAGCCTTGGCCTCGACGGGGATGGTGCCGTGGATGTGGGTGCCCTGGCCGCGGGCGGACTCGACGCGCAGTGACCCGCCGATGGCGCCCAGCCGGTCGCTCATGTTGATGAAGCCGGCGCCGGGAGTGCGGTTGTCGTAGGCGAAGCCGGCGCCGTCGTCGGAGACCTCGAAGAGGAGAGCGCCTTCGTCCTGCCATACCCGCACCTCGATGGTCGCGCCGTCGCCGGCGTGCTTGCCCGCGTTCTGCATGGCTTCGAGGCAGCAGAAGTAGACGGCGGCCTCGACCTCCTGGCCGAAGCGCTCTGCCGTGTCCACGTTGACGTTGGTCGGCAGAGCGGCCCGACGGCCGGCGGCGGCCATGGCCTCGCCGAGGCCGCGGTCCATGAGCAGGGGCGGATAGATGCCGTGGGCCAGGTCGCGCAGCTCCTGGATGGCTTCCTTCAAATTGTCAGCCAGCTCGTCGAGCATGGCCTGGGCCGCCGCGGCGTCGGTGCCGGCCAGCTGCCGGGCCAGCTTCATCTGTAAGGCCATGGCCACCAGGTGCTGCTGGGCCCCGTCGTGAAGGTTGCGCTCGATCTCGCGCCGGGCCGCGTCGGCAGTGGCGACGATGCGCGAGCGCGAGTCGCGCAGCTCCTGGGCCTGACGCCGCACCTCGTCGAGTGAGGCCTGCAGGGCGCTGTCGAGGTTGACGTTGTGGAGGGCGAGGCCGATCTGCCGGGCCAGCTCGGTCAGGACGCGCTCGTCCTCCTCGGTGAAGGGCTCACCGCCGGCCGCTCGCTCGGCGACGATCAGGGCCAGCAGCTCGCCCGAGTGCACGACAGGCGCGACGCGCATGACGGCGTCCTCCCGCCCGGCGAGCAGCTGGGGCAGCCAGACCTGCATCCACGCCGGCCCCGAGACGCCAGCCCGGCTCACGACGGGGGTCTCCGACGACGAGAGCCCGAAGTGCATCGGCGGTCGGTCGGGTACTGACACCGTCCGCTCGAGACGCTCGGGGGAGCCGGTCCACACCTCGGCGGCCCGCAGGTTCAGCACCTTCTGCAGCGACTCGGCCAGTTGAAGGAGCAGCTCGTCGAGCGGGATGGAGCGCGAGAGCCGGCTGCCGAAGGTGCGCAGCACCTCGTCGGGAGCATGGCGCTCGCCGTAGACGAGGTGGTTGGCAAAGCGTTCGAGGCGCTGGCGGGCGGGGAGGTAGAGAGCAGCGGCGACACCGGCAGCCGCCATCGAGAGGAGGAGGAGCGTCCGCTCGCCTCCCTGGGGGCTGCGTCCCAAGCCGATGACGACGAGCAGGTAGACGACGACCACCACGCCGCTGATGCCGGCCGTCGACACGGTGTGAGCCAAGAGGCGGTCGGCCCCGCTGGCTACTCGCTCCGAGGCGGCGGCCGCGGCCAGGGCGAGGGGCAGGGGGACGGTGGCCACGGCGATGACGATGCCGAGATGCGGCGGCCACGCCACCAGGATGCGCAAGGCGATCGCCACCAGAGCCACCTCGGTGGCGACGGCCAGGGCCACCCCGAACCACTGCAGGCGGCGACGGACGAGCCCGGCGGTCTGGCGGTAGCGGGCGCTCGAGGCGGTGAGGGCGATGACGCTGGCGACGACCGCCCACGCCACGAAGGGCACGACGGGGACGCGGTGGTGTCCCGTGCTCAGCCCGATCCCCACGACCGCGCCGGTGAGGTAGGCGGCGGCCACCCCGCGGCGGGCCCGCGATGATCCGAGGTGGCCATCGGGCAGGCCGGTGAGCAGGTGCAGCATCACGGCCGGGACGAGGCCAAGGGCCACACCGCGCAGCAGCTCGACGAGGGCTTGGCCGCCGGTGTGGGTCCCGATCCGCGAGGCGGCAACGAGGGCGATGGCTCCGACGAGGGCGCCGACGCCGGCCAGGAGGCCCAGCTGCTCGTCAGGCCGGCGCAGGGCCAGGACCAAGCCGCACGCCGCCCACACCGCGACAATCGCCAGCCCCGTCACGAGGCCGGCACCGGGCCGGCTGGTCAGGACGAAGCCACCAGCGGCGAGGGCGGCGACCGACGCCACGATGGCCGGGCCCCGGGTGGTCGTGCCGCGCCGCGCCCCATCCTTCGACGCGCGTTGACCCCGCCGCTCGGTCGGCTCGGCCGGGCGGGTGAGGATCGACTTGATGAGGTCGTCGGTCGACGCCGTCGTGCTGGTCGCGTCCACTACCCCTCGTTCGGTGTGAACCCGGCTCCGGCCATGGCCTCGGACGGGTCGATGGTCCTGCCGTCGGCCATGCGCACCAACCGGGTGGCGGCCGACGCCACCCGATCGTCGTGGGTGACGAGCAGGATGGTCTGACCGCTGGCGTGGAGGCGCCGGAACAGCTCCATGACCTCTTGGCCCCCAGCCGAGTCGAGGGCGCCCGTGGGCTCGTCAGCCAACAGCAGCGTGGGCTGGTTGGCCAAGGCCCGGGCGATGGCCAGGCGCTGGCGCTGGCCGCCGGAGAGGACACCGGGCGCATCCTTGGCCTTCTCGGCCAGGCCCAGCAGGTCGAGCAGATCGCGAGCGCGGGTCTCCGCTGCCTTTCGCCCGGTGCCGGCGATGACGGCCGGCAGGGTGACGTTCTCGAGGACGCTCATGCCCTCGAGAAGGTTGAAGAACTGGAAGACGATGCCGATGTGACGGCGGCGCATCCGAGCCAGGTCGTCCTCGGACTTGCCAATCAACGACTCGCCGGCGACCGAGATCTCGCCGTCGGTCGGGGTGTCGAGGCCGGCCACCAGGTTGAGCAGGGTGGACTTGCCGCAACCCGACGGGCCCATGATGGCCACGAACTCGCCGCGGTCGACGGTGAGGTCGGCGCCTCGGAGGGCCCGCACCGGAGCGAGCTCCGACTCGTAGGTCTTGCGGACGGCCTTGGCCTCGAGGACCACATCACTCGTCGTCATGCCATCTCCCCCTTGTTGAGCAGGAACGCGGTCACCAGGGCGTCCCTTCCCTTGACCAGCGCCGGGTCGAGCGCGGTGACATCGGGCGGCGGGCTGAGTGCCTTGTAGGTCGCCTCGCTCAGGACGGTGCCGCCGCCCTCGGCGAACTGCTGCAGGCGCTGCGAGAGGTTCACCGTGTCGCCGACGAGCGTGTACTCGAGGCGCTCCTCGGAGCCGAGCAGGGCGGCCGCCACCTCGCCCGTCGACAGCCCGATGCCGAGGAGGAACGCCGACAAGCCCTCGGCCTCCCACGTGGCGTTCACCTTGGCCTGGTACTCGTGCATCTGGATGGCGGCCTCGAGAGCTCGGCGCGGGTGGTCCTCATAGGCGATGGGAGCGCCGAACACGGCCATGACCGCGTCGCCCACGAACTGCATCACCGTGCCGCCGGCGTCGAGGATGGCCCGGTTCATCTCGGCCCGGTGGGTGTTGAGCTGATGGGCCAAGGCGCTGGGATCGGCGCCTTCGGCGATCGTCGAGTAGCCCCGGATGTCGGACATCAGCACCGTCACGTTGAGGCGCTCGGTCTCGCCGATGCGGCGGCCCTCGCGCTGGAGCTTCTCGGCGATGCCGCCGGGCAGCAACCGGCTCAACGTCTCGCCCTGCTCCTCGCGGTCGACGATGGCCTCGTGCAGCATGCGCAGCCGGCGCAGCCCACCCGCGGCCCCGCTCGACGCCTCTTGAGCGATCTTCAGGAAGAGCCCTTCGACCTGCTCCGACACCGAGGCCGGCGTGCTGTCGAGGGCGGCGGCGATGGCCTTGATGGGCTTGCCCGCGGCGACCATCTGCAGCAGCTCGTCCTCGGCACCGGTCAGGCCGGTGTCGCTGACGGGCGCGGTGAGGGCGGCGATGATCTGGTCGTCGAGGACATTGCCGCCGGTGGCGACGATCCGGATGGCCTTCACGAGCTGGTCGCCCTCGGCGATGCGGTCCTTCAGGAGGTAGGCGTAGCCGGCCGACCCCTCACTCAGCAGGTTGACCGCGTACTCGGGCTCGTCGTACTGGGACAGGATCACGATGCCGGTGCCGGGGTGGCGCTTGCGCACCTCCTTGGCCGCATCGATGCCTTCCTGCTGGAAGTTCGGCGGCATGCGGATGTCGGTGACGACGACCTGCGGGTTCGAGGCCTCGGCACCGGCCACCAGCTCGTCGTAGTCGGCAGCGGCTCCGACGATCTCCAGGTCGGGCTCGAGTGAGAGCAGGGCTCGCACTCCCTCGCGCACGATGAGGTTGTCGTCGGCCAAATAGACAGTGATGCGGCCGTCGGGCATGGACACATTGGGCCACCTCGATCGCCGTCGCGCAATGCGCCGAGCACGTGAATCGAAGGGGTGCTACCCACACCCCGCCTCCGCCTGCCCCCACCCTGACGCCTGTGGCGCCTGGTCTCTAGGGTGGGAGCAAGGCAAACGGTGGAGGTGTGGAAGATGCGAATCGAATCCTCGGTGCTCTCGCTGTCGTGGATCCCTTCGGAGGCGATCCAGGGGATGACCAAGATGCCCTTCGGCATGGGCATCGCCCACTACGACGCGCCACCCCCCGAGGTCGTCGAGGATCTCGCCGCTCTCGAGGCCCTCCGCGACGCCGACCGCTTCCGGTTCGCCAACCGGCTGGCGGCGTGGATCGAGGTCGACGACGGCCGCATCACCGGCCACGGCTACTCCGGGGGCGGCGTTATCGGGAGCACGACGATGCGCCTGGGCGGCAAGGAGGCCACCTTCGCGGCCGTGTCCCTGCCCGACCTGCAGGCCGAACCCGAGGTGGGCGACGGCTGGGTCCGCTTCACCCAGACGGCGGGTGGGCGCACCGGCGTTCCCGCTCCCCGGACGGTGAAGCACAAGCCCTTCGTGCAGTTCACCGCCCCACTGGCGTGGAGCACGCTGCAGCTCACCGTCCACGCCGACGGCCGCGGCGAGTTCGAGGTCAAGGGGGCCAGCCCCTTCCCCCGGCACTGGATCTACGGCGGGGACGGCAAGCTGGCCGCCAAGACCGGCACCATCGACTTCAAGACTTGGTACAAGACGGCGTTCGGCGACCACACGCCGTGGGGCGACGAGGAGTCACCGGCGCTGGTCACCGAGGTCGAGTCCGCCCTCGAGCGCGAGTGGTCGAAGACGCTGATGGCGTCGGGCAAGGCCAAGATCCGCAAGGTGAAGGCCGGCGACACCCTCACCGAGCAGGGCCAGCCCGGGGACGAGCTCTACCTGTTGCTCGATGGCGTGCTCAGCTCCGAGGTCGACGGCGAACCGGTCGCCGATCTCGGCCCCGGCGCCATCCTGGGAGAGCGGGCCATTCTCGAGGGGGGCACCCGCACATCCACCCTTCGGGCCCGCACCGGGTGCAAGGTTGCAGTCGCAAGCGCCGATCAAGTCGATCGCGATGCTCTGGCTGAGATCAGCAAGGGACATCGACGCGAGGAGGGTCCGTAGGGGATGGAGGTGGTGTTCTGCGGCGTCCGCGGCTCCACGCCTGCGCCAGGGCCGGAGTTCGTGCGCTACGGCGGGAACACCTCCTGCGTCGCCATCGGCCGACCGGGTGAGGACCCGGTGTTGGTCCTCGATGCCGGCACCGGCCTGGCCCGGCTGACGCGCTATATCGACGGCCGGCCCTTTCGCGGCACGATCCTCCTTGGCCACCTGCACTGGGACCACACCCACGGGCTGCCCTTCTTCTCCTCGGGGGACAACCCGGGGGCCAAGGTCCACATCGTGATCCCCGCTCAGGGTGATGCCGTCGAGGTGCTCTCCCGGGCCATGTCGCCCCCACACTTCCCGGTGCGACCTGATGAGCTGCGGGGCGAGTGGACCTTCGAGTCGGTCGAGCCCGGGTCGTTCTCGTTCGAAGGCTTCGACGTCTTGGTCCGCGAGATTCCCCACAAGGGTGGGCGCACCCTCGGCTTCCGTGTCTCCGACGGCTCGGCCAGCCTGGCCTACCTCTCCGACCACTCACCGCAGTCATTAGGCGAGGGACCTGACGGCTACGGCCCCTATCACGAGGCCGCCCTCGATCTGGCTCGGGGGGTCGACCTGCTGATTCACGACTCGCAGTACACCGCCGATGAGTTCGCGGCCCGGGCCGACTTCGGCCACAGCTCGATCGACTACACCCTTGGGTTGGCCAACGAGGCCGGCGTCCGTCGCCTCGCCCTGTTCCACCACGACCCGCGTCGCACCGATGCCGAACTCGACGCCATCGTGGCCCGACTCGAGGGCAACGTGCCCGCCGACATCGACGTCTTCGCCGCCGCCGAAGACGTCGTCATCACCCTGTAGGACACGGCCCGCCGCGCCTCCGACGACCACATCCTCCCTGCCGCCCCCGGCCCCCGCACCCTCGCCGCCGCCGCCTTCTCAGCCCTCGCCGCCACCACCCTCGACCCCTAAGCGCCCAGCGCCAGCAGCTGGGCGGCGATCTGGGCGATGACGTACTCGGGGCGACGGACGATGTCGAGCCACGTGAACCGGAGCACGGTCCACCCCAGGGCGATGAGCTGGTTCTGGCGCTTGTTGGTGCGTTGCAGGTCTCGACTGGTGGCGCGGGACGACCACCCGTCGATCTCGATCGCGAGCTTGCACCAGGGGAAGGCGAAATCGAGTCTGGCGATGAGCCTCCCGGCGGCCCACACCTCGAACTGAAAGTCCGGTGTTGGCAACCCGGCTGGCCTGAAGATCCGGCTGCTCTTCGCCTCGAGCAGGCTCTCGGCCGGCTTCTCTCCCAGCGCTCGCCCCTTGATGACGAGCCTGAGCCGCCCCGCCCCTGGTCGTCCCCGCTTGCCGACCCGCGCCAGCTCTCCTTCGAGCGCAGCGATGGAGACGAGCCTGCTGAGCAGTCCCACTTCCAAGGCGTCGGCGAGGTCCTCAGGCGAAAGCACCGATGCCGAATCCAGTAACGCCCGCATCGGGCTCGTCACCGGGATCCCGCCGCGAACGATCCGTCTCGGTACGCATCCGGTGTGGTGCACACGAACGTCCTTGAGCCGACTTCGCCGATTCCACGGGAGCGTGACCTCGAGCGGCTGGCGACCCTCGACCAAATCCCAGACAAAGGCTCCTGAGCAGTGGCTCCCGGTCCCGCGGGAGGACAAGGTTGCCGCCAGCAGATCGGTCTCCCAGGTCCGGGCCGCTCCACCCATCAGGTACACCTGCGGCTGAAGACGCTCGAGGCGGCCCGTCCGGGCGAACCGGCTGATCGTCGTGTCGGGCACGCCAGCCTTCAGAAGCTGGTCGGTAGTGATGAGCGATCGCTGCCGACTGGCGATGGCTGCCATGCGTGCTTCGCGGGTGTCGTTTGCCACGACCCCTCCGTTCTTCTTGCCATCACCGCCATATATGGCGGTAATGGCAATGAGTTCGAGAATTCAGAGGGGAAGGGCGGGCTTCGGGGCCTATCCGCGACCCTACGTGGGCGGTGGGACGGGGTTACGCGGGGCGGAGGTGGATGACGTCGGCCGCCGTGCCGGTGAAGGTCTCGTCGGGCAGCTCGACCCGTACGGGACGGTGAGCGCTACCGCTTCTTGCGGGCGGCGACGGGTTCGAGCTGGTGGCTGTCGAGAGAGCCCAACGTCACGCCGTTGTCGAAGCGGACCCAGAAGCGCTTCCAGATGAAGCCGTTGGCCAGGGCCACCTCGCCGGCAGTGCCGGCGGGAACGCCGGGCAGGTCGACCGAGGCCTTGACCTTGTCACCCTTGCCCAGGTCGAGCGGGTCAGACGTCTTGTCGGCGAGCGAGTGCGCGTTCCACGTGGGCATCGGGCAAGTCTGCACTGCCGGGGGTCAAAGCGGGGAGTCCGACCGGTCGGCGGAAGTGGATGACGTGGTCGACCAGGCCGTACTCGAGGGCCTCTTCGGCCCCCAGGATGTAGTCGCGATCGGTGTCGCGGGCGATGCGCTCGACGGGCTGGCCGGTGTGCTCGGCCAGGATCTGCTCCATGCGGCCGCGGAGGAAGGCGATCTCGCGCGCCTGGATCTCGATGTCGACGCTCTGGCCCTGGGCTCCGCCGTGAGGCTGGTGGATGAGCACCCGGCTGTTGGGAAGGGCGTGGCGCTTTCCCGGCGCGCCCGCAGCCAACAAGACCGCGGCCGCTGACGCCGCCCTCCCCATGCAGAAGGTGGCGACGTCAGCGTTGAAGAACTGCATGGTGTCGTAGATGGCGAACAGGCTCGTCATCGATCCACCCGGCGAGTTGATGTAGAGCGAGATGTCGCGGTCGGGGTC
>JAUTXA010000227.1 GCA_030838265.1 Actinomycetota bacterium
GCACTCCCGGCGGAGGCTCCGGCGGGGGGACGCCGGTGGAGGGCTATTGGTATGTGTACGCCGACTTCACACAGGGCCCGCTCGGGTGTTGGGGAATCTGGTTCCGACCGGTGCCGGGCTATGTGCCGACGCCGACGTCGTGGACCGAACAGGACGCCTACCGCATCGGGCAAGAGAACTTCGGCAGCACGGGCGTCCCGATGTGCAACAGCCCGGCGGCGGTGGCGTTGCAGGTGTGGCAGGACCAGAAGCCGGTGCCGGCGCAGCACCCGGCGTTGCAGCCTGACAACACGGCGGTGACAGGGAAGCGGGCGTACCTGTTGATGAACGGAAGCCAGACCTTGCAGACCACATTCCCGAACCCGTTGGGCCCGAGCCCGAGCATCTCGGCCCACGCCGTCTACGACATCGACTGGGGCGACGGCACCGGCCACACCGTGACGAGCAACCCGGGAGTGGCCTGGCCCGGCGGCGCCGGTGAGATCACCCACGTCTACGCCAACAAGGGCACCAGCACCATCACCGTCAATGCCACTTGGACCGGCACGTGGACCGACCCGAACGGCGGGGGTGGCAACCTTCCAGCCATAACCGTCCCGTACACACTGAACATCGACGTCGGCGAGATCCAAGCGGTGAGGAACCGATAGCCGCTACAGCGAGTGCACCTCGACGTCGTCGAGCAGCTCGAGTGACTCGCGGACCCGTGAGGCGTCGCCGACCAGGGCGGTGACCAGGCGGCGGGGCGCCAAGAAGGCGGCACCGGCGGCGAGGACGTCGTCGATGGTCACGTCGAGCAGCGCCTCGGGGAAGTCGCGGAGGTACTCGATGCCCAACCCGCCGGCGGTGAGCAACGCGATGTACGAAGCCAACCCGGCCTGGGTCTGGTGGGCCAGAGCCATGTTGCCGATGAGGTAGCGGCGGGCCCCGTCGAGCTCGTCGGCGTCGACCGGCGCAGCGGCCATCCGTCCCAGCTCGTAGCGGATCTCGACCAGGGCCGCGGCTGTGACCTCGGTGGCCACGTCGGCGCCGACGTTGAAGTTCGACGCCTCGTGGCGATGCTCGATGCCGGAGTGCGGCGAGTAGGTGTAGCCCCGCCGCTCCCTGATGTTCTCGACCAGCCGGGAGGAGAAGTAGCCCCCGAACACCATGTTGGCCAGGGCCAGCGCCGGGTAGCCGGCCGCCGTGCGCGACAGGGCGTTGCCGCCCACCCGGATGTTGGTCTGCACGGCCCCGGGCCGGTCGACCAAGACGATGGGTCCGGTCGAGAACGGAGCCGGCGCCGGAAGGCCGACCTTGCCGCCCCGCACGCCCTTCCACCCGCCGAAGGCCCGCTCGGCCAGGTCGAGGGCCCGCTCGGGACGCAGCTCGCCGACGAGGACGAGGGCCGAGCCGTTGGGCAGCAGCCGTCCGTCCTTGGCCTTCACCAGCGAGGCTCGCTTCAGGGCCTCGACCGACTCGACCGCAGGCAGCACCCTCGCATAGGGGTGGCTGCCGTAGATGCGCTCGACCAAGGCCTTCTGGGCCTGGAGGGCGGGTTGGCTCCCGCCGATCACGACCTCTTGGGCGACGCGGGCCTTCTGGAGCTCGACCTCGTCCTTCGGGAAGGCGGGCTCGGCGATGGCCTCGGCCATGAGCTCGAGGAAAGGCGCCAAGTTGCCGGACAGCACCGAGCCGGCCAGCGACAGCTCCTCGGACCCGGCGCTGGCGAACAGTCCCGAACCCATGAGCTGGAGGTGCTCGGCGATGTCGGTGGCCGATCGGGTGGCGGTGCCGGAGAGCAAGGTGCCGGCCAGCACCCGCTCGGCCGCGCCGTCGCCCACGGCCTTGCCCCGGGCGATGGGGATGCGGAGCCGGGCCTCGACGCGCGGCACGCCGGTGCGGCGGACGGCCATGACCCGCAGACCGTTGCGCAGGGTCCGCTCGGCGACGGGCGGCAGCTTGGGCGGCTGGGCGTCGGCCACCTCGGGCAGCGAGGCGGGAAGGGTTGCGGTGTCGCTCACTTTGGGCTCCCGGGCTGGATGTCGACGACGGCACGGTGCTTGGGGTTGAGCCACTGCGAGGCGGCCTCGCGAACGTCGGCGGCGCGCACCCGGGCCATCTCGGCGGGCAGGTCGTTGAGCAGCGACGGCTTGCCGCGCTGCTGCTCGAGGACAGCGAGGTGCAGCCCCCGGTACATGAAGTTGTCGGCCTGCTGGAGGTAGCCCGACAGCCACGAGGTGCGCACCCGTTCGAGCTCGACCTCGTCGAGGTCGGAGGCGACCTTCTCGACCTCCTCGTCGATGGCCTTGAGGATGCCGTCGGGTCCCCCGCCTTGGTAGTAGGCCACGAGCTGCATCGGCGTTGGGTCCCGCACCTCGAAGGGGTTGCCGAAGAGGCCGATCATCCCGAAGGCGTGGCTGGCCAGACGATCCTCCTTGACCAGGCGCTGGTAGAGGCGCGACGCCTCGCCATCGGTCAAGACCTCGGTCAGCATCACCGCGGCCAGGTACTGCTTGAGGTTCCGGCCCGTCGGGTCGGGCACCCGGTAGCCGACGGCGACGGCCGGGGCTGGGGCCATGGGGTCGTGGTGGGTGACCCGCTTCTCCTTCTTGGGCGCGTCCTCGGCGAACGACGGCCGCTTGGGCGCGGGTCGGCGGGGCAGGTCGCCGAAGTGCTTCTCGACGAGGGCCATGGCCTTGTCGACCGCGAAGTCACCCGTCACCGAGAGCACGGCGTTGGCCGGCGCGTAGTACTTCTTGAAGAAGTCGGCCGCGTCGGCGACCGTGGCCGACTCGAGATCCTCGAACGACCCGTAGCCGTTGTGGGCGTTGTTGAAGGTGTCGAAGAGGACGGGCGGGAGCAAGATCCACGGGAACCCGCCGTAGGGGCGGTTGAGGACGTTGACCCGGATCTCCTCCTTCACCACCGCGATCTGGTTCTGCAGCGTCTCTTCATTGAGGCGGACGGCGCGCATGCGGTCGGCCTCGAGGAAGAGCCCCATCTCGAGGGCGGTCGAGGGCAGCTCCTCGAAGTAGTTGGTGTAGTCGGTGTTGGTGCTGCCGTTGAACGTCCCGCCGTTGCCCTGGACGAGCTTGGCGTGCTGCAGCTTCTCGAGCGACGCCGACCCCTCGAACATGAGGTGCTCGAAGAGGTGGGCGAAGCCGGTGCGGCCTTGCGGCTCGGAGCGGAAGCCGACGTCGTAGTAGACGGCGACGTTCACGGCCGGCGACGACCGGTCGGGGGCGAGGACGACCTTGAGCCCGTTGCTCAGCGTCGCCCGCTCGATGGGGAAGGTGAGCTTGGCGACCTGGCCGGTGACGACCTTGGCGGGCCGCCGGGCCGGCGCCGTCGCCTTCTTGGCCGTCGCCTTCTTGGCCGTCGCCTTCTTGGCCGGTGCCCTCTTGGCTGGCGCCTTCTTGGCCGTCGCCTGCTTGGCCGTCGCCTTCTTGGCCGGTGCCTTGGCCTTCTTGGCGACTGCCTTCTTGGCCGGTGCCTTCTTCGACTTCGTTGTCTTGGTGGCTGCCACGAGGGGCGACCCTAGCGCCGCGCTCCTGACCTCGCGGACGGGCGCGACCCGGCGCGGGCCAGCCGGCACAGCCGGGCCACCAGCACTTCGAGGATGAGGTCGTCGGGCGACTCGCTCGCTCCCCGCAAATCGAGGTCGCACTGGGCCAGCAGGACGATGGCCTGGCCGATGCCGTCCGACCCCAGCCGCCGGGCCTGGGTGAGGGCCTTCTTGGCCGGGTAGGGCGCCATCCCCAGCATCGACGCGGCCTGCGACTCGCTGCTCACCCCACTCCCGTCGAGACGGAGCATGGCCTGGAAGTGCCGGTGCAGGGTGGCCATGATCACCAGGGGGTGACGCTCGCCGGCTCCGGTCATCCGATGCAGCAGGATCAGGGCGGCCTCGGTCTCGCCCCGGTCGATGGCGTCGGTGAGATCCCACGGCGCCACGCCGCCCGCTTCGCCCAGGAAGGGCTCGACCTCTGCGGTGCCGACCTTGGCATCAGGGCCGTAGGTGGTGGCGAGGGCATCGAGCAGCGAGGAGAGACGCCCCACGTCCTCGCCGAGATGGTCGCCGATGAGCTTGCCGGCGGCGGCGTCGAGGGTCACCGGCGCGTCCTTGAGCTTGTCGACCAACCACGAGGTGCGGGCCTTGGCCGACGACGGCACCGATGCGTCGACGACGTGGCCCACCTTCTTCACCGCGTTGAGGAGCTTGGGCGGCGTCTGCCCGCCTCCGGCCACCAGCACGATCACGGCGTCGGCCGACGGCTCGCCCAGATAGGCCAGCAGGGGCTCGACCTCGTCGGTGCGGAAGCGGCCCACGTCGCGGAGCACCACCACCCGGCGGGCGGCGAGCATCGATGGGGTCAGGCAGGCCTCGACGGCGGCGGACGGGCCGTTCTCGCCGTCGGCCCCGAGATCCTCGACCGCCAGGTTGGGGTCGTCGTCACCGACGGCGAAACCCACCACCTCGCGCACGGCATCGGCGGCGAGGGACGGGTCATCGCCCTTGATCAGATAGGCGGGCACCACCGGTAGCTCGGTCTTGGTCACTCGGCCTCCATCACTCAGCCTCGGTCACGGCGGCCAACACGTCGCAGACGCGCCGCGTCCCTTCGACATCGTGGGCCCGGATGATGCGGCAACCCAAGGTGACGCCGAGGGCGGCGGCGGCGAGCGAGGCGTCGCGCCGCTCGTCGATCTCGAGGTCGAGCATGCGTCCCAAAAAGGTCTTGTTCGAGGCCGACAGCAGCAGCGGGTAGCCAAGGGTGGCGATGACGTTCGAGGCCCGCAACAGCTCGAGCGACTGCGGCGCCGTCTTGCCCAGGTCGAGACCGGCGTCGACGACGATGCGGGCCGACGGGATGCCACACGCCTCGGCCTGATGGGCTCGCTCGGTGAGGAAGTCGCGGACCGCCACCACAACTCCCTCGGGGTACTCGGGCGCCGGGTCGGGGACGCGAGGCTCGAGGCGGATGTGGGTGGCGACGACCGTGGCGCCCGCCGCCGCCGCCACCGGGAGGTACTCGGGGTCGCCGAAGCCGGAGATGTCGTTGCCGATGGTCGCGCCGGCGGCGTAGGCGGCCTTGGCCACCGAGGCCCGCCACGTGTCGACCGACAGCGGCAGGTCGAAGCGCTGGTGCAGAGCCTCGAGGGCCGGGATCACCCGCTCGAGCTCCTCGGCCTCGGTGACCTCGGGGCCGGGCCCGGCCTTGACCCCCCCGACGTCGAGGATGTCAGCGCCCTCGTTGACCAGCTGCTCGGCGCGGAGGAGGAAGGCGTCCATCTCGAAGAAGGCGCCCTTGTCGAAGAATGAGTCGGTGGTGCGGTTGAGGATGCCCATCACCAGGCTGCGGGTGGTGAGGTCGTAGGTCCGGTCACCGAGGTCGAGCCGCATCGATGGCGAACCTACCCGCCGACGTGGCCCAAGGGCAGCGAAGCACAGCGGTGGGCCACGGCCGCCACCCACCACAGCAGGGCTCGGGTCGGGAGGTGGAGCACGACGGCGATGGGCGCGGGGACGAGGCCGGCCACCAGGCCCGCGGTCATGCCCCACACCATGATCGGCCCGGCCGCCGGGATGGCCAGGAGGTTGGCGGGCAGGGACGCCACCGGGACGCCCCCGAAGACGTTCATGAGGATGGGCGCCACCCCCACCTGGGCCGCGGTGGTGATGGCCAGCGCTTCGGCGAGGGGACGGGGCCCGGGGAGGCGGGCCGTGAGGGGTTTGGCCAGCAGCGCGATGCCGGCGCACGCCCCCACCGAGAGCAGGAAGCCGACGGAGTGGACGAGCTGCGGGTCGATGAGGACGAGGCCGCTCACGGCCAGGGCGAGCAGCCGCAGCGGTGGCGCCCTCCTCCCCAGGGTGACGGCCGTCATGGCCAGGGCGGCCATGGCTTCGGCCCGCAAGACGCTCGGCTCCCACCGGGTCAGCACGCCGAAGAGGAAGAGAACGGCGAAGCCCGCCAGCAGCCGGCCCCGCATCCCCAGCAACCGCAGCAGCGGGCCGGCCACCACCAAGACGAACGCCACGTTCTCCCCCGAGACGACCAGCAGGTGTGTGAGGCCCGAGTCGCGGAAGGCCTGCTTGGTCTCAGGCGACTGGCCGCGGCCATCACCGAGGACGAACCCGAGGAAGAGGGCCCGCTGTTGGTCGGGCAGGCTGGCCGCGCCCCTGGTGAGGTCGCGGCGGACGGCGTTGGCCAGCCGACTGGCGACATTGCCCTCTCGGGGCTCGTCGACCGTCGACACCGAGAGACGTCCGACGATGTGCTTGGGAGCGAGGAAGGGCCGGGCCTTGTCGGGCAGGGCGCGGACCACGCCGGTCACCCGCACCCGCTCGCCCGCCAGCCGAGGGGCGAGGGCGGCGGCCGCGTCCTTGCGGGCCCACGCGTCGAGGTGGTGATGACCGAGGAGGACGGTGGCCCGCTGCGTCCCCCCAAGGGCAGGCGCAGGGTCGGTGAGCAGGGTGACGGTGGCGTCGACCTGGGCCGCCTCGATCGGGACGCGCAGGGCAGCGGCCGACCGGGCCCCGAGGCTCGAGGCGACGAGGGCGGCGGCCCCGCACAGCACGAGGGTCCGTCCCGCCTTCAGGGCGCACGCCGCGGCCACGACGACCAGGGCCAGGGGGACGGGCCGGGCCGCCAGGGCCCCGCCCATGGTGCTGGCGGCCAGGGCCAGCGACTTGAGGGCCTCGCCCCGCTCGGCCATCACACGCGGGCGCGGGGACGGATCTGGTCGAGCTTCGACGGGCCGATGCCGCGCACGTTGAGGAGGTCGTCGACGCGGTGGAAGGGCCCGTGCTGGGTGCGGTAGCTGATGATCGACTGGGCGGTGGACGGGCCGACGCCGGGGAGCGACTCGAGTTCGGCCTCGGTGGCGGTGTTGAGGTTGACGATGGCGTCGGTCGACGCGCCGCCCGCGCCCCCGAGCTGAGCCGAGCCACCGCCGGTCGGGCCGACCTCGGCCGGAGGCGTCTCGCCCACGCGGGGGACGTACACCCGCTGGCCGTCACCCACCTTGGCGGCCAGGTTCATGACCGACAGGTCGGCCCCTCCGGTGACGCCGCCGGCTGCGTCGATGGCGTCGGTGACGCGCACGTCGCCGGTCAGCCGGTACACCCCCGGGTGCACGACCGCCCCGGCCACGTAGACCACGACCACGCCGGAGCCACCGCCGTCGCCGGCCACCGTGGTCGACGACCCGCCCGACCGGAACCCGGACGGGTCCGACGCCGTCCCGGCCCGGGGCAGGGCCGAGTCGGCGACCCCCGACCCCCCACCCAGGGCGCCACCGGCGACGCGGGGCGCGAGCACGGCGACGACCAGCACCACGACCACCACGAAGCCGGCGACCGAGACGGCGGCCCAGCGCAGGCGCGCCGACAGCCCCGTCCACCACCGCCAGGCCTCGTCGGCCCGGTCGCGCCACGTCGGCGGCGGCAGCGGACGCGGCAACCCACGACCAGCAACGGGGGGATCAGCGGACAACGGGCGCGCTCCCGGGACTCGACGGAATCAACCGGGGGAAGCGGCGACCAGCAGGCTACCGGCCTCGGCCGACCACCGAAAGGGGCCGCCTAGTACAGGCGCATGGTGAGGGCCCGGCGGTACTGCATGGTGCGGGGGTCGTCGGGACCCATGACCTCGAGCAGGTCGAGGAACTCCTGACGGGCGGCCTCGTCGTCCTTGGCCTTCTCGAGCAGGGCATCGAGGCGGGCCTCGATGTCGTCGCCGACCGGCGACTGGCCGGCCTCCGACCCCCCGACGCGGGCCAGGGCGGCAACCCGGCGGGACTCGGCTGTCTCCGGGATCTTGGCCAGCACCTCGAGGGCCTCGTCGCCCTCGCCCTTCGAGACCAGCAGCTCGGCCAGAGCGATGGTCGCGGCCTCATGGCCGGGCTCGAGCGAGAGGGCCTGGCGCAACGACATCTCATCGCCCGCGGCGACGAGGCGGTCGGCCTCGGTCTCGGACGGGGCGAACTTCGAGACGAACTCGCGGACCTGGTGCTCGGGCAGGGCGCCCATGAACCCGTCGACCACCTTGCCGTCGACCAGGGCGTAGACGGCGGGGATGGACTGCACCCGGAAGGCGGCCGAGACCTGGGGGTTGGCATCGACGTCGACCTAGGCCAGCTCGACCTTGCCCGCAGTCTCGGTCACGACCTTCTCGATGATGGGCCCCAGCGTGCGACAGGGCCCGCACCACTCGGCCCAAAGGTCGACGATGACCGGGACTTCCTTCGATCGCTCGATGACGTCGGTCTCGAACGTCGCATCCGTCACATCAGCCATGGGGCCCTGACCATCCCTTCACGTCTAGGTTTGCGCCCATGCCAGCAGACTCCGAGTCGGCCGAGATCGAGGGCATCGACGTCCCCAGGGTAAGCGCTTGGCTCGAGGCCAACATTCCCGACGCCGCGGGCCCGTTTGACTTCGAGTTGGTCGCCGGCGGGCGAAGCAACCTCACGTTCAAGGTCACCGACAGCGCCGGCCGCAACCTCGTCCTCCGCCGCCCCCCCACCAGCCACGTGCTGGCCACCGCCCACGACATGGGGCGCGAGCACAAGATCATCTCGGCCCTGGGGCCGACGCCCGTCCCGGTGGCGCCCGCCCTCGGCTTCTGCGACGACGAGGCGATCAACGGCCGGCCCTTCTATGTCATGGGCTACGTCGAGGGCCACATCCTGCGCGACGCGACCACGGCCGAGAAGGTCCTCACCGAAGACGGACGCCGGGCCGCGGGCTACGACTTGGTCGATGTCCTCGCCGCCATCCACGCCGTCGACGTCGATGCCGTCGGGTTGGGCGACCTGGCCCGCAAGGAGGGCTACATCGAGCGCCAGCTCAAGCGGTGGTATTCGCAGTTCAAGCAGTCCGAGGCCATGACCGAGGGGCGCAGCGTCAAGATCGTCGACGAGATGCACGACTTCCTCGCGGCCCGCATCCCCGACCAAGGCCCGGCCGCCATCGTGCATGGCGACTACCGCCTCGACAACACCATGCTGGGTGACGACGGCAAGGTGCGGGCCGTCCTCGACTGGGAGATCTGCACCCTGGGCGATCCCCTCGCCGACGTCGGCCTCCTGATGGTCTATTGGGCCGAGGCGGGCGACGAGAACGCACTGATGGGCATCGCCCCGACCGCGTCCCCCGGCTTCCCGACACGCGACGAGCTGCGCGCCCGGTACTCCGACAAGTCGGGCCGCGACCCGAGCCAGCTCGACTTCTACATCTCGTTTGGCTACTGGAAGCTGGCCTGCATCCTCGAGGGCGTGTACTCCCGCTACGCGGGCGGGGCCATGGGGGGCGATCGCAGCGCCGGCTTCGAGGGCTTCGCCCAGCAGGTCGCCAACCTGGCCGAGGCATCGAAGGCGGCGGCGGCCAACCTGTGAGCATCGAGTACGCCCGCCACGACTACCGCGAACTGAGCTCGCCGGTGCTCATCATCGCCATGGAGGGATGGATCGACGCCGGCATCGGCGCCGCCCTCGCCATGGGCGCGGTGATGAGCCAGCTCGAGCTGACCAAGATCGTCACCTTCGACGACAACCTGCTGATCGACCGGCGGGCCCGGCGCCCAACCCTGCGCATCCAGGACGGGATGAACACCGGCCTCACCTGGACGGTCCCCGAGATGCTGGCCGGATCCGACGCCGCCGGCAACGACCTCATCGTCCTCACCGGCCCCGAGCCCGACTACCAGTGGGGCGACTTCTGCGTTCACGTCGGCCAGCTCTCGGCCGAGTTCGGGGTGCGGCTGGTGTGCGGCCTCGGCGCCTTCCCCGCGCCCGTCCCCCACACCCGCCCCGTGCGCGTGGTGGCCACGTCGAACAACGCCGACCTGGCGGCGCGGGTCGGCTTCATCCCCGGCAACATCGAGGTGCCGGCCGGCATCGAGGCCGTGCTCGAGCGCGACTTCATCGCCTACGGGATCCCCGCCGTCGGCCTGTGGGCCCGCGTCCCCCACTACGTGGCGGCCATGCCCTACCCCGAGGCGGGCGCCGCCCTGCTCGACACCCTGGGCGACATCTCCGGGCTGCGCATCGACAACTCGCAGCTGACAGCCAACGCGGCCGAGGCCCGGGTGCGGATCGACCAGCTCGTCGCCAACAACCAGACGCACCGCGAGATGGTCGCCCTGCTCGAGCAGCAGATCGACGGGGCCGAGGAGCCCGAGCAGCCCGGCCTGTCGCTCTCGGCCGCCGACCTCCCGTCGGGCGACGAGCTGGCCGCCGAGCTCCAGCGCTTCCTGCGGGGCGAGATCTAGGGCGAGCGGGAGGGGCGAGCGGCCGGGGCACGGCGGTAACGTCCCGCCCATGACGCTCAAGGTGGATGGTGGGATCGGCGGGGACCTGACCCAGGCCGCGGAACAGGCCAAGAAGCAGGAGGCCGCCGGCTACGACGGTGTGTGGTCGATCGAGACGGGCCACGACCCGTTCTTCCCGCTGGCCCTGGCGGCCGAGCACACCGAGCGCATCCAGCTGGGGACGGGCATCGCCGTGGCCTTCGCCCGCAACCCCATGAACCTGGCGACCATCGCCAACGACCTGCAGCAGTACAGCAAGGGCCGGTTCCTGCTCGGTCTCGGCAGCCAGATCAAGCCCCACATCGAGAAGCGCTTCTCGATGCCGTGGTCGCACCCCGCGCCCCGGATGCGCGAGCTCGTTCTCGCCATGCGCGCCATCTGGGACTGCTGGAACAACGGGTCGAAGCTGGCCTTCGAGGGCGAGTTCTACCGCCACACCCTGATGACGCCGTTCTTCAACCCGGGCGCCAACCCCTACGGTCCGCCCAAGGTCTTCCTCGCCGCCGTGGGCGAGCTGATGACCGAGGTGGCGGGCGAGGTGTGCGACGGCATGCTCGTCCACGGCTTCACCACCGAGCGCTACCTCAAGGAAGTGACGATCCCGGCGTTGCAGCGGGGGTTCGACAGGGCGGGCAAGACCCGCAAGGACATCGAGATCTCGTATCCCGCCTTCGTGGTGACGGGCAGCAACGACGACGAGACCGAGAAGGCGGCCACCGCGGTGCGGGCCCAGATCGCCTTCTACGGATCGACCCCGGCCTACCGCGGCGTGCTCGAGCTGCACGGGTGGGGCGACCTCCAGCCCGAGCTCAACTCGCTGTCGAAGCAGGGCGAGTGGGTGAAGATGGGCGAACTCATCGACGACGACATCCTCGCCGCCTTCGCCGTCATCGCCCCGCCCGACAAGGTGGCCGACGCCATCAAGGCCCGGTTCGGCGACGTGGTCGACCGGGTCAGCTTCTACGCCCCGTACCACGCCGATGCCGAGGTGTGGTCCTCGATCGTCGAGGGCCTAAAGACGTCATAAAGCCATCGATACTCCGTACAGTTTGCATATGGCGCGAATAGAGAACGGCGGACGAGAAGGGCGAGACGGGCGAGACCCGAAGCCGGGGCTCGCTCCCGTCCTGGTGGTCGACGACGAGAGCGCCATCCGCTACCTCATCGCCTTCAACCTGAGCGACGCCGGCATCGAGGTGGTCGAGGCGTCGTCCGGTCGCCAGGCCCTCGACCTCATCAGCCAGGGCACCTTCAGCGCCGTCGTCCTCGACAGCCGCATGCCGGGGATGAGCGGCGTCGACCTCATCCGCCTACTGCGGACGGACAAGACCACCCGGACCCTCCCCATCATCTTGGTCACCGGCGCCGACCAGGTCGACGAGCGGGTCGAGGGTTTGCAGGCCGGCGCCGACGACTACCTGACCAAGCCCTTCGACGCCGCCGAGCTGGTGGCGCGGGTGCGAGCCCTGCTGCGCGGTCGAGAGGCCTGGCTCGACGTGGTCGAGGCCCACCTGCAGGAGCGGGCCGCCATCGCCGGCACCCTCTGCCGCCTCGACGTCAACGACCCGCCGGAGCAGACGGCCGCCGTCCTGTGCCGCGAGCTGCGGGCCCTCGACGGGGTAGCCGGGGCCGCGGTGCTCTCGCTGCGCGACTTCGGGCGCGCCGCCGTCACCCTGGCCGACGACGGCCTCGAGTCGTGGGCGGTGTCGACCGGTGCCCCGGTGCCCGACGGCCTGGCCCACTACCTGGGCGAGCGGGCCCGGCACGGCCCGTGGCTCGAGCCGGCCGACGACTTCCCCGGCCCGCTGGCCTGCGCCCCCATCCACCGGGGCGAGGCCGTCGGGGTGCTGCTGCTGCGCCCGTCGTCGCTGCGCCAGGGAGAGCGGGTGCTGGCCACGGCCATCGACTTCGCCGCCATCGCGTCGGGCCTGCTGGGCCAGGCCCTGGCCGAGGGCGGCTCCCGCCAGGCCCGCCAGGGCTCGCTGCGGTCTCTCCTCGAGCTGGGCCAGTACCAGCCCGTCTTCCAGCCCATCCTCGACCTGGCCACCGGCACCGTGATCGGCTTCGAGGCCCTGACCCGTTTCGAGGACGGGATCCGTCCCGACGTGCGCTTCAGCGAGGCCCGAGGCCTGGGGTTGGGGATCGAGCTCGAGATCGCCACCCTCGATGCCGCCATCACCGCCGCCACCGGGTTGCCGGCCGACACGTGGCTGAGCGTCAACGTCTCGCCCGACTTGGTGCTGACCGAGGGGGCGCTGGCCCAGGCCATCAAGCGGGCCGACCGGCCCGTCATCCTCGAGCTGACCGAGCATGATCCGGTCGACGACTACCGCGCCCTGCGCACCGCGCTCGACGGGCTCGGGTCGCACCTGCAGCTGTCGGTCGACGACGCCGGGTCGGGCTTTGCCTCACTGCGCCACGTGCTGGTGCTGCGCCCCGCGTTCATGAAGCTCGACCAGTCATGGGTCGCCGGGGTGCACGCCGACCCGGCCCGCCAGGCCCTCATCGCCGGCCTCGTCCACTTCTCGGAGTCAACCGGGTGCCAGCTCATCGCCGAGGGAATCGAGACGGCCGCCGACCTCGAAGCCCTCTGCGCCCTCGAGGTCGAGCTGGGCCAGGGCTTCCACTTCGGCCACCCCGCCCCGGCCGCCACCTGGTCCGCCTGACCCTGGCGCAGGCTCGGGCTAGATGGGCTGGAGGTCGGAGTCGAGGTAGCGGCTGCGGCAGAGCGAGCGCTGGAGCTTGCCCGACGAGGTCTTGGGCAGGGTCCCGGGGGGGACGAGGACGACGTCGCCCGGGGGCAGGCCCACCGACTGAGTCACCTTCTGGCTCACGGCCGAGCGGACGCCGGCCAGGGCCTCGGCCCCGGACTTCGACTCGGCCACGACCACGAGGGCTTCGCGGCCCTTCCGCCCGTCGACGCCGAAGGCGATGACGTTGCCGGCCCGCACGCCGTCGACGTCGGCCGCGGCCCGCTCGACATCTTCGGGGTAGACGTTGCGGCCGCCGATGATGATCATGTCCTTGATCCGGCCGCAGACGACCAGCTCGCCGTCGACCATGTAGGCCAGGTCACCGGTGCGCAGCCATCCGTCCCGGAAGGCGAGGGCGGTGGCCTCGGGGTGCTTGTAGTAGCCGGGCGTCACCGATGAGCCCGTGATCTCGAGCTCGCCCACCTCGCGCTCGGCCAGGACGCTGCCCGTCTCCGGGTCGGTGATGCGGATCTGCAGGCCGGGGACGGGACGGCCCAGCCGGGCCAGGTGGCGGATGGGCCGATCGCCAGCCTCGGCCGGTGACAGCGGGGCGGCGTAACGCTCGTTCTCGAGGGCGTGCTTGTCGACGGCGTCGGTGACGAGGCCGCGTCCCGGCTCGGGGAAGGTGCCGCCGATGGCGACCTCGGCCATGCCGAAGGCGGGGAAGGCAGCCCCGGGGTTGAAGCCGTGGGGGGTGGCGGCCTCGAGGAAGGCCTCCATGGTGACGGGGTCGACGGGCTCGGCACCGTTGAGGGCGATGCGCCAGGTCGACAGGTCGAGGCCCTCCATGCGCTTGAGGGCGCGGGCGGCCAGGGCGTAGGAGAAGTTGGGGCCGGCGGTGGCGGTGCCGCGGAAGTCCGAGATCCACTGCATCCAGCGGGCGGGGGCGGCCAGGAAGTCCTGGGGGGCGGCGAGAACCAGATCCATCCCCGTGATCATGGGCAGGGTCAGGCAGCCGATGAGGCCCATGTCGTGGTAGAGCGGCAGCCACGAGATGAGCACGTCGGTGTCGACGTCGACCTCGGCCGCGGTGGCGACTCCGTCGAGGTTGGCGAGGACGGTGCGGTGCGGGAGCATCACGCCCTTGGGGTCGGCGGTCGACCCACTCGTGAACTGGAGGATGGCCAGGCTCTCGGGATCGATCTCGGGGGCGACGAAGTCGGCGGCGGTGACGGGCCGTCCGTCGGTGCCGGTGGCGGCCTCGCCGACGATCTCATTGAGCAGGACCATGGGCGGGTCGCCCGGCGCCGGCTCGATGAAGGCGGCCAAGTCGGGGTCGATGACGACCAGGTTCACGTCGGCATTGGCGATGCGGACGCGGGTCTGGGAGACGAACTCCTCGAGCGAGCCGAGCCGCATGGGGAGGGGCAGGACGATCGCCGCCGCCCCGGCCAGCCACACCGCCTCGATGCTGGTCACGAGGCCCCGGGTGGTGGGACCGAGGAGGGCCACGTGAGCGCCGGCGGTGATCCCCCGAGCCTGGAGGGCGGCGGCCGCAGCCTGGGCTTCGGTGTGCAGTTGGGACCAGGGGACCCGCACCGGATCGGAGGGGCCCACGAAGGTGATGGCGCCGCCTCGCTCGATGGCGCGCTCGATGCGGGCGGGCAGCGTTGAAGAAGCGATCTCCGTCCGGGTCATACCTGTCGGACCCTACGAGCCGGAGTGTCGTTACAGATTTCTGGGACGAGAAGATCCGGTTACAGCGACGTCTGGACGAGCTTGATCAGGGCGGCCCGATCCGAGGCCGTGGTGGCGGGCAGCCGTTGCCACTCGTCGGCCGGCTTGATGTCGGCCCAGAGGTCGTCGCCATCGATGTGGAAGTGCAGGAAACCCCTGCTCTTTCGGTAGAAGGTGCCGTAGGACTTCTCCTTCAGCCCGTCGATCCCACGCAGCGCGGTCAGCAGGTCGCCGTGACCGTCGAGCTCCCCCGTCTTGGCGTGGCGCATCGCCAGTCACGCTACCGGTAGGGTCCCGCACCGTGCTCGAGCTCAAGGGCCTGGTCAGGCGGTTCGGCGAGACGGTCGCCCTCGACGGGCTGACCTTCACCGTGCCCCGAGGGACCCTGTTCGGCTTTCTGGGGCCCAACGGGGCGGGCAAGACCACGGCCATGCGGGCCATCCTCGGCATCACCGCGCCCGAGGCGGGGACGGTGTCGTGGAACGGCAACGAGATCGGCCGCGAGGAGCGCCGCCGCTTCGGCTACATGCCCGAGGAGCGGGGCCTCTACCCGGGGATGTTGGTCGGCGATCAGCTCGTCTACCTGGGCCGGCTGCACGGGATGACCAAGGCCGCGGCCAAGGCGGCCACCGAGCACTGGCTCGAGCGCCTCGGGGTGGTGGGACGGATGGGCGACAAGCTCGAGTCGCTCTCGCTCGGCAACCAGCAGCGGGTGCAGCTGGCGTCGGCCCTGCTCCACAGCCCCGAGCTGCTGGTCCTCGACGAACCGTTCAGCGGCCTCGATCCGGTCGGCGTCGACGCCCTCGCCTCAGCCCTGTCGGCCGAGGTGGGCCGCGGGGTGACGGTGCTGTTCTCGAGCCACCAGCTCGACCTCGTCGAGGACATCTGCGAATCGGTCGCCATCGTGAACCGCGGCAAGGTGGTCGCCAGCGGCACCGTGACGTCGCTGGCATCGGCCGGCCGTCCCCGCCTCGTGGTCGAGGTGGCGGGCGACCGCAGCGGGGCGTGGGCCCAGGGCTTGGACGGGGTCGAAGTCACCGAGAACGACGGCGGGACGTTGCGCCTCCTGCTCGATGACGCCGTCGACCCGCAGTCGGTGTTGGCCGCGGCTCAGCGGGCGGGGGCGGTGCAGCGCTTCAGTGTCGAGCGCCGGCGCCTCTCGGAGGTCTTCCGCGAAGCGGTGACGGGTTCGGCGGTCGGAGCTGGGGACGGGGCCGGCGACGGGGCGGTGGGCCGGTGAGCGAGGCGACGACCGCCATCGGCCAGGTGGCCGGGCGCGAGCTCAAGGTGCGGCTGACGTCGAAGTCGTTCCGCGTGGCCACCCTGATCCTGGTGGGCGCCATCGTGGCCGTCATCGTCATCCCCGCCCAGAACGGCAAGAAGAAGCACAGCTACCGGGTCGCCATCGTCGGGCCTGCGTCCGGCGTGCTCAAGAGCGAGATCGTGGCTCTGGGCAAGGGGGTGGGGGCGTCCGTCCGACTGAGCGCGGAGGCCTCCCGTCCGGCGGCCGAGGAGGCGCTGAAGACCCGCAAGCTCGACGTGCTGCTGGTGACCGCGGGCCGGCCTGAGATCGTCGTCCGCAAGGAGATCTCGGCGGGGTCGACGGCCCGCCTGGCCCGCATGGTGGGCGCCGTCTCCCAGGCTGTCTCGCTGCAGACGGGGCTCGAGCGGGCCGGCCTCTCGCCGGCGATCGCGGCCCAGGCTCTTGCCAGCCCGCCCCTTCCCGTGCGGGGGCTGGTGAAGGAGAAGGTGAACGACGCCGACCGGGTGATCGCCCTCTACGGCGTGATCATGCTGTGGATCCTGCTCAGCCAGTACGGCGGATGGGTCCTCATCGGCGTGGTCGAGGAGAAGACGTCGCGCGTGGTCGAGGTGCTGCTGTCGACCATCCGTCCAACCCAGCTGCTGACCGGCAAGGTGATCGGCATCGGCCTCGTCGCCCTGTTGCAGGCCGCCATCATCATCGTCACCGCCTTCGTGACGTCGGCGGCGGTCGGCCAGCCGCTGCTGCAGGGCCCGTCGGCCGTGGCCATCTTCTCGATGCTCTTGTGGTTCGTGCTGGGCTACTCGTTCTATTGCACGGCCTATGCCGCGGTGGGCTCGCTGGTGAGCAGGCAGGAGGATGCCCAGAACGCCGCCTTCCCCGTCTCGCTGCCGCTGCTCATCGGCTACGGCTTCTCGTTCAGTGCTGTGGGCGGCAGCGAGCCCTCGGCCATGGTGCGCTTCCTGTCGTACTTCCCACCCACGTCCCCGTTGGTCATGCCCGTGCTGATCGCGGTGAAGGCCGCCACCTTCGCCCAGGCCGCCATCGCCGTGGGTCTCATGCTGGTGTCGATCGTCCTGCTCATGCGGGTGGCCGCCACCATCTACTCCCGCGCCATCCTCCACACCGGCCGCCGCCTCAAGATCGCCGAAGTCCTCCGCGCCCCCGACTAAAGCCCTCTCTCCCCTTTTTGGTTTTGGCACCAGATCTGGTCGCCAGGGCGACCAGATCTGGTGCCAGAACCGGACTGTTACACCCCCCCGGCATGATCGATG